>CAZLGQ010000010.1:6516-14444 GCA_964559575.1 uncultured Candidatus Saccharibacteria bacterium
CTTGCTAAAATTAAATACTAGGCCCTATCGTCTAACGGTTAGGACGTAAGCTTCTAAAAGCTTAAAGAGGGGTGAGTATCGGCCGAAATAACAGCAGAGCACGAAGTGATCCGCTGTTATTTCGGACACAAGCAAACTGCTTTGCTTGTGTCCGATACGCAAGGCCGGAGCATATCTCGACTGAAAGGAGAGATAGCGAGGCGGGGTCGCGACCGAGCGAAGCGAGAGTTGTGACCGATTCCCTGGAATCGAACCCGCAAAGACTTGCTAAAATTAAATACTAGGCCCTATCGTCTAACGGTTAGGACGTAAGCTTCTCAAGCTTAAAATCGGGGTTCGATTCCCCGTAGGGTCACCAAATTACCATTATTTTTTTGGTGAGTTAAAAAATTACTTTTTAAATTAATATATCTAGAGAATTTGTGATATATTTAATATAAAGATTACTAAATAATATTTTGAAAAATGAAAAAAACTTTTTTAATTATATTTTCAATAATTATTTTAATGATTATTGTTACTACTTTTTTTGTTTTTATGAAAGATGATGAAAAACCACCTGATATTGTTGGTTATGTTTTTTCAATTGAAAGTAATTCATTTTTAGTAGCTGATGGTATAGAAAGTGATCATCCTTATGATGGAGATATTGATAGATTAGTAGGAGATGCTTTTTACTTTAGTACATCTGAAGATACTGTTGTTTTTGATTCTTATGGTGATGAAATAGACTTTATTGATATAGATATTCATGATGAAGTTAAGGTCTGGATAGACGGACCTGTTATGGAGAGTTATCCTGCTCAGGCTGAAGCGGTTAAAATTAAATTATCAGGTGAAACATTTAGTGTAGAGGATGCCGTTTCTTTTACTTGTGATGATACTAACAAGGCTCGTTTAGAGGTAATAGAAAAACTTAAAAAAAATTGGTCTGATCTGGAACAGGATATATCTCAAAGACCTTCTTTGGGGTCGGAGGTTTGGTCTAAACCATATCATGTTCAGTTTATTGGTAATGATCATATTATGATCGCTTTTGAAGACGGTCATGTTATATTAACTGCTGTTTTTGAGTTTAAATGCAGGGAAGAGGGTTTGGTTGAAGATTTTGTTTTTGTTGATAATTATGATTTTCCATTAGAAGAGCAGGCTTGGAATGATCTAAGAGAAGAATTTGGTAATTTAGAACGTGATATTAATACTTATACTTCTATACCTGTTTATACAGAGGGAGTAATGATAGAAGTTGATGACTGGGAAGAGATAGATTCTAATGTTTTTATATTAGATTTAGGGGAAGGTAAAATGTAGTTTTTAAAAAAACAAAGAAATACGATACTTTTTATTATAAGTATCGTGTTTTTTATTTAAGTTTGGGATTCTTTTCTAACCACTTATATATTTTTTCAGCATCAGATCTTCTGTTTTCTGATCTTAAAATAACAACTGCAAATATATCATCGTTTATTTTAAAAAGAGAAGTGTAGGTCTGTTTGGCTTCAGGTAAATATCCTGTTTTACCTCCTATGAAATTATTTACAGGAACATTATCAAGAATATTTAAATTTCTAAAAGTAAGTGGCATCCCGTAAATATTTGGAAGTTGAAAATCTTTTTCACGTGTTATGTCTAATATTTCCGGGTGTTTTTTCTTTATATATTCAAGAAGCTTTACTATTTCATTAGGAGTTGAAACATTTTCAGGACTTAATCCATGAGCATCAAAAAAAGACGATCTTTTCATTCCTATTTGGTGAGCTTTAATGTTCATTAATCTTACGAACATTCCGGAGTCCATAAAGTATGTTAAAGATTCCGAAGCGTCATTTGTTGACTGTATCAAAGAAGCTTTCATTAGATCTTCAACTCTAACTTGAGCTCCTGGAAATAGAGAAGGGCTATACCCATGAGATCTTAACATTGGTTGTGTAAGGGTTATTATTTCTTCTCTGTTTAGATACTCTGAAGCTATAACGGAACTTAGAAGTTTGGTTATTGAAGCTATGGGATTTTTTTTATTGCTATCTCTTTTAAGTAATACGTAATTATCTTTAGTTAGGTTAACGACGGTAAAAGATTCTGCGTCTATATCTTTTTTTAAATCTAAACCTGAAACCCTCCATTTGAGGTATCTCTTTTCTTCTATTAGTTCTTTTATGTAGTTGAGTCTTTCTTCTTCGGTTCTCTCATTATTTACTTCAGTTTCTTCAACAGAGGAGCTTTCTGTAATATTGCTTGATTCAATATTGATATGCGCTTCAGTCTTGCTTAAACTGATAAAGGCGGATGTTATTATAATAGTTAAAAAAAACGGTATTAGAAGTTTTCCTTTCATTTTTTGTTTATTATTTTAATACTGTATTATAATATCATAAAAAATACATTATCAGAATAAGGGCTATGTTGATTAAAGGTGATATTTATTATTGAAAATTTTATTAAGGTAATTATTTTATGACATCTATTGATCTGAAAACTGATTTTTTTAAAAGAAGCGTTTTGGAGGTTGCCCCTGATCTTTTAGGTAAGGTTTTAGTTAGAAAGAGTGATTTAAATATTATTAAAACTGTTATTACAGAAGTTGAAGCTTATGATGGAGAAAAAGATAAAGCCTGTCATGCAAGTCGTGGAAGATCTCCTAGAAATGAAGTGATGTATGGATATTCGGGATTTTGGTATGTTTATTTGGTTTATGGAATGCATAATATGTTAAATGTTGTAACAGGTGAAGTTGGGTATCCGGCTGCTGTTTTGATTCGGGGGGTTGATAAAATAAATGGACCGGGACGTTTAACTAAATTTCTTTCAGTTGATAGAGAATTCAATAAAAAAGAGGTTTCAAAAGAAACCGGTTTATGGATAGAGGAGGGGCCTTTTAGACCTTCTTTTGATGAAATTAAAAGAACTAAACGTATAGGAGTTGATTACGCCAAAGAATGGTCTGATAAACCTTATCGTTTTTTATGGAATCCTAAAATTAATTAAAATTAAAGGTCTTTTGGAAGAAGTTTTTCTACCACTCTCTTTACTATCTGTCCGTTAGCTTTACCTTTCAGGTCTTTCATAACAGTACTCATAAGCATACCAATTTCTTTATTACTTGAGATCTTTAATTCTGCTATTTTCTTTTGTACGTACTTTTCTATTTCTTCTTCGGTCATCTGTTTGGGCATATATTTTTCTAAAATAGAAAGTTCGTATCTTTCTTTTTGGGCAAGATCATCTCTTCCTGCTTTTTCAAATTGCTCAATTGAATCTCTTCTTTGTTTTGCTAATTTGGTTATAACTTTTAGAGCTGTCTCATCGGAAACATCCTCATCTCTGCTTCCACCTTTAGTTATTGCTTCATTTGTGAATTCAGAAATTATATTTCTAAGTGTGATTAATCTATCTCGGTCACGTGATCTTATAGATTCTTCTATTTCTTTTTTTATGTCTGAATGTATTGTCATAATAGGTGATTATATCATTATTTTTTTATATTATCATTTTTTAAATCTGTTAGTATGGAAAAAAAGCTTATTTTGGTATACTTTAAACATGGAAATTTATATTTTTATAATAGCGATTTTTATTTTGATCTTCATTAACCTTTTTATTACTTGGTTTTTAATTAAAAATAGGGATAGTAATAGAGTAGGTGATGATAAGAGTCTTGATTTGGTTATTAAACAGATGAATGAGTTAAATAAAACCATGGACAGTAAGATGTATGAAACCAACAGAACTGTTCAGAGTCAATTCCAAGATTCTCAAAGATTGATACAAGACATAAATAAACAGGTTAATGAACAGTTAAAAGATGTTGCTAAAGGTCAGAGTGAAATGGCCGAGAAGAGTAATCGGATCTTTGATATAGCAGAACAACTTCAAGACCTTCAAAGAACTCTTAAAAGTCAAAAAGAGAGAGGAAATTTTGGAGAGGCTAGTCTAAAACTCATTCTTTCTAATATTTTACCTCCTGAGGTTTATGAGATGGAATATAAATTTTCAGATGGAACCAGAGTGGATGCGGTTATTCACTCTCCGGAAGGTATTATTCCCATAGATGCAAAATTTTCTTTAGATAGTTATACGGAACTTACTAAAGATGTTGAGGATAAAGATATTGAGAATCTAGAAAAGAAATTTGGAGATGATCTAAAAAAAAGAATAGATGAGACGGCAAAATATATTAAACCCAATGAAGGAACGTTACCATTTGCTTTCATGTATATTCCGGCTGAAGGTATATATTACGAACTTTTAGTGAAGCAAGTCTCAAAAAATACACCTAGTTCTCGTAATCTGGTTAATTATGCCATAAATGATAAAGGGGTGATAATTGTATCACCGACAACTTTTTATGCTTATTTACAGTCAGTTCTTTATGGTTTTAGAGCATTTAAAATAGAAAAAAATACTGAAAATATAAAGAAGAATGTAAATAAACTTTCCAGACATTTTAATAGTTATAATGAATTCTTTAAAAAGATCGGTGTTTCTTTAAAAACAGCAGTAAATCATTATAATAGTGCAGATAAGGAGCTTGGGAAAATAGATAAAGATGTAGAAAGAATAACAGGTAAATCAATGGGGGTGGATGTTTTGGAGTTAGAAAATGAACCCAAGACAGAAGAAGAAAATGAAGAATAGTAATAATTAGGTTGCAAATAAAGGTGTTTTGATGTAAAATATCTGTCTATAAAAAATAAAATTATGGTTAAAACAGAAGAAAAAAATAAAACTGAAAAAAAGCAAGAATCTAAGGTTTTTGCTGTATTAGAAACCGGAGGTAAACAGTATAAGGTTTCAGAGGGAGATATTATAACTATAGAAAAGATGGAAGGTGATTATAAAGAGGGTGACGAAATAGGTTTTGATACTGTTCTTATGGTAGATGATGGTAATAGAGCTAAAATAGGGGATCCTTATGTTAAAGGTTCAAAGGTTAAGGCAAAGTTCTTAGAAGAAGGTAGGGCTAAAAAAATATCCGTAACTCGTTATAGATCTAAAAGTCGTTATTTTAAAAATAAAGGTCATAGACAGCCTTATAATAAAATAAAAATAGTCTCTGTGTCTTAATTGAAACAGTATTATATATAAAACATTATTCATTCTTTAAAAAACTTTTTATGTAAATAAAAAGTTTTTTTTATTCCATTTTTTAGATAGGCTGTGATATAATAAATAGAGTAAAAAGTTTGTATACACTAAATTTTTAATATTAATAACTACTAAATCAGTGTTCTGTTTATGAAAAAAGAGATAAATTCGATTCTGGCATTTATCATCATTACTGTTATAGGTATAGCTTTAGTAATTTGGTTGATCAACTTTCAACCGTTAAAAAAAGTAGAAGTAAGTGAAATTAATATTGATTTACAAGAACCAGTATCGTCTGATATATATCAAAGATTTCAAGTTAGTCATAAAGTTCAAGAAGGTTTGGATCTAAATATTGGTTTATCGGAAATAGAGTTGGAAAGAGGGAAGGATCGTTTTATGAGTATGATGCCCATTATTGAAAGAGATGTTATTGATAGTTCGTATCATCTTGAGATTACCCACTTAGTTGAACCTAATGACGGGGGTTTGATAGTTGAAAACCATGACTTTCCTGTAAAATCAAGTTTAAAGATAGATGATATGAAAGCGGTAGTGTATTATGTTTGGGTTAAAGCACAGGATTACGGTACTTACACTATTACTACTACAGCGGAGATCACTGAAACAGGGGGATCAGTTTCCAAAGAATGGTCAGTGTTTGTACCGGACCCGGAAGCTTGGCCGGAACTGACTATACGACCACTTTCTTTGGATCCTGCGGGTGTATTATTAGGAGGAACCAATGAGGTCTTGTTTAGGGTTGGGACTAATTTTGAATTTCCCGATCGAATGTTTGGATCAGCACCTTCACCTGATGAGATTCCTGAGTCTTGGGTTCCGGTTGAGAGTTTGGAATTGATAGAGGTAGATCGCTCGGGAAATGTACTTAAAACTATTGGTCAATTAAAAATAGATCAGGAAGATCCAATGAACCGTTATACTGGAGAGTTTACTCTAGAAACCGAACAAGAGATTATCAGATTTTTTCGGGTTCAGACAGAGTATGATGGTAGTTTAATTACTTCGGATCGGGCTACTTTTTTAGTAAGTGATTTAGCCGTACCGTATAGTCCCGGACCTAATATAACTGTAACAGACCCGGAAACCGGTATAGAGGTTCAAGAAGATGTGGTCATAATTAGTATGACAGAAGAAGCTGAACCGAGCCGTATTAGGGAGATTATAAACAAAGAAGGAGGTGAGGTAATAAGTTCTATACCTAGTTTTTTATCTTTTAGTATTAAAGTTGATGCGAATAGTGACTTTGAAAAATTATTGGGGTTTGTTAATAGGTTTTCGGATTATAAAGAAATAGAGTATGTTGAATTGAATGTAGTAGACAGAATTGACCCTTTACCAAACTAATTTTTACATATATCAACTTAAATAATAATGTTTATTGTAAATAATTTAACGGAAAAGCAGTTTCTTTAATAAAGGCGTTATTCTTGCGTAAGATTTTATAACAATTTATTTTGTTTACTTTTGTTATTTTTATTAAAATTATTCCGACATCCTGTTTTTAAAGGCGTGTTTTAATGTATCATCATCTGAATATTCCAGTTCTGTTCCGGTTGAAAAACCTCTTCCGGGAGAGGATATGATCACATTGTTATTTTTACATAAGTTTTTTATTTCTTTTTTTATCATTTTTTCAGTATGTTCTCCTTCGGGTGTATAACTAAAAACCAATATTATTTCTTTGAGACCTTCTAATGACATCTCTTCAATACGTTTTAGTAGATCTTGCATTGGGAGATTTGAGGTGTCTGTTTCGGTGATAGGAAGGGTTTTTCCTAAAATAAAGTAGTATCCTTTATTAACTCCACTTTTTTCTATACTGTTTCTGTTTATTTCTGTATCAGTAATAATTAATGTATCTTGACTTTTATTTCTGTCTGCACAGAAAGAACAGATCTCATTTTTTTTATCTTTTGAATAAAAAATCGCTCTACAGTAAGAACATCTTTTTCTGTCTTTATTGATCTCTTCTAATGTTTTCTGTAGATCTGTAATGAAATTTTTATTTTTCTCACTAATATAGTAGGCCAGTCTTTCAGCCTGTCTTGGCCCAATACCGGGCATACTTGAAAGTATTTCTATTAGTTTTGATAAAGGTGTCATGTTCTTGATAACGAATTTAATTTCGCCTAATAAAATATAAGTATTGAGTATTTATAACAAAAATTGTAAGTTGTGTTAATATCTTTTACTCAGTAATACTGAATTCTTCTTCTATTTTACTAAAATCAGATTTTTCTACTGTAAGGAAAGTTGATTTTTCATCATCAAAATATAGATCAACTTTACCGGTTGGACCATTTCTGTGTTTTTCTATAAGTATTTCGGCTATTTTGTTTTCATTTTGGTCATCTTCGTCTTTTTTTTGCTCTCGGTGAATAAACATAACAACATCTGCATCCTGTTCTATAGATCCGGAATCTCTAAGATCGGATAGCCTGGGTTTTCCTCCTCTCTGTTCAACTGCTCTGGATAATTGAGAAAGAGCTAATACGGGAACGTCTAATTCTCTGGCAAGTTGTTTTAATGATCTGGAAAGTTCTGTAACTTGTTGAACTGTTGAGTCGTTTGCTTTGCTTTGGGTTGGCATCATAAGTTGTAGATAATCAACCACTATCATTCCTAAACCTTTTTCACTTTTCATTCTACGAGCAACGGACCGCATTTTTAAAATATTATTAGCGGGAGTATCGTCAATAAAGATCGGAGCTTTTGATAGATCATCAAGAGCATCGCGAATCCTATTAAAGTCATTTTCTGCAGTTATTTTTCCGGTTCTTAATTTCCAAGCATCAACACGTGAATGACTGGCAAGCATT
>CAZLGQ010000011.1:0-918 GCA_964559575.1 uncultured Candidatus Saccharibacteria bacterium
TATGTTATTAAAGTAGTTTTTAATAACATAAAAAAGAGAGTGATCAAATCACGATTTTATAATACCTTTTTAGAGTAATTAGGTAAAGAAAATAGACTAAATTTGGTTTTTAATGATATGTATAGTTTTTAATTATTTTTATTTATAAATTGATCATGACCAAGTTTTATTATAATTAAAAAATAAAATAAAAGATTTTCTAAAATTATTTTAAAAAACAAAAAACGGAATACGGTTATATAAAACTGTTATTGAGTATATTAAAACCAGAAAAGGGGATGTGGAAGAAATTTATTATTTTTTAAAAGTTTCATTTATTTTATAAAAAATTGACAGATTTGGGTTGTTTTATTTAATTTGCTATTTAATATAACTTTAAATATAAGGTTTATGGTTGGTTTTTTGTATTTTTATTATCGGTAGTATTGTAACTGAGTTTTAATTTACTATATTATTACTTTTGATCTTATTTTTATTATTTTTTTAAAAACTACTTTATTTTTTAAAAAGGCTATAAAATTTTTGAAATATGTAGCTATAAAATAAGTAATTATTTGACAAATAATATAAAAAATTGTGTATATAGTAAAGTTTGTGAAATATATTTAAATAAGATTTAACTTTGTAAAGTTTATTTGAATTAAAAATAGGTGTAATAAAGAGTAATTGTTTTAGAATTTTGGTGTACTTAATTGTTAGGTATAACAGTATTTTATTAAGAAATTTGATCATTTTTACTTAATGTTTATTGGTTTAAAAATAAATGATTTAAATTTACTTTTTTTTGATTAAAGGTTAAGATACCAGTGCGCCCGTAGCTTAATGGATATAGCGTCTGGCTTCGGACCAGAAGGTTGGGGGTTCGAATCCTCCCGGGCGCACAAGCGACCGGAGAAAGAGTATTTATACTCTTTCGTG
>CAZLGQ010000011.1:1018-14196 GCA_964559575.1 uncultured Candidatus Saccharibacteria bacterium
CTCGGGTAGGAGCCGCTTAGTGAATGAAGAGCAAAGCGATGAATGAGCTTAGCGAGCTGACACCGAATCCTCCCGGGCGCACAAGCGACCGGAGAAAGAGTATTTATACTCTTTCGTGAGGATGAGAAAAGCGCAGTCATATCGCGAATACTTGGAGCGACAGACGAGCTCGGGTAGGAGCCGCTTAGTGAATGAAGAGCAAAGCGATGAATGAGCTTAGCGAATTAAAGGTGGGGTAGTGGATTAGTTTAGATATTTAGTTCTTATCATTTTTGATCAGTATAGCTATTGATTAGTAGGGAATATTTATTTATAATACAGACTATTAAGTTTAGTTGTTTTTTAAAAGCGGGATTAATTTAGTGGTAAAATGTCAGCCTTCCAAGCTGAATACGCGGGTTCGATTCCCGCATCCCGCACAAGAACACAGAGCGCAACCCATGTGGTTGTGCGACAATGTTATTGTAGCCGGAGGTGGGAATTGAAAGACGGAAGCGGTGAACAAGATCCCAAGCAAAGCGAGGGAGGCTTGTCGCTGAGTCGGGGTCGCGAGTGCTTAGTGAATGAAGAGCAAAGCGATGAATGAGCTTAGCAACTTGTGACCGACCCTGCATTCCGCAACAAAAAAATCTTTTAAAATAAATAAAAACAGAATTTTAAAGACAAAACTGTGGATAAGTCTGGGGATTTGTGTATAAAGGACACTAAAATAGCAAAATTAATTAAAAAATTTTGTGGAATATAGGAAAAACACAAAAAGTAAAGGTTTTTTAGGAGAAAATGAAGCTGTCTTTTATATTTCTCAAAAAGGTTTTACTGTTTTAGAGAGAAATTTAAAGGAAATAAATGGAGAGGTAGATATTATAGCTTTTAAAGATGAGTGTTTTCACTTTATTGAAGTAAAAAGTAGTTTTAGAGGAGAGGGGAGTGATAATGAAGGGTGGTTTTTAGAAGAAAAGATCAATAGTAATAAAATAAAAAATATAAACAAAGTAGCCTGTTTATATTTAGAAAAAAGAGGATGTGAAAATTATTCTTGGTGTATTGATGTTATCTCTGTTTTATTTTCACCCAAAGGAGAGTTTTTAAAAATAAGGATGATGGATAGTGTTATTCTTTAATGTTCTTTTTTTATGTGGTAAGATATGCCTATTATAATTAGTTTTAGTTGATCAGTAAAATACGGGGAATAGTATAGTGGTAGTATACACGCTTTGGGAGCGTGAGGCTCGGGTTCAATTCCCGGTTCCCCGACATGTTTTAAACAGTATTTTTTATTGTTTATTTTCTTGGTAAATATTTTTTATTTCTTCAACCAACTGCTCTGGAGAAGTTGATGATTTTATTATAAATTTTGTACATCCTAACTCTTTGGCTTTTTCTTTGGCTTCTTCATCAGTGCGGTTACTAAATATAATAAAGGTAGAATTTTTTGCTAATTCATTATCTCTAATGATTTCTAATGTTTCAAATCCATCCACTTCGGGCATGATTATATCTAAAAGAATAATGTCGTAGGTTTCTTTATTTTCTTTTAACTTTTCAATCGCAACTTTTCCGGAAGTAACAGTTTCAACTTCTAGATCTTTTTCTTCAAAAAATTTTTTATAAAGATCACAGAAAAATTCTTCATCATCTATCATCAATACTTTTATTTGTTTTTTACTCATTTTTAAATTTTAATTATACTAATTGAGATATTAAATTTCATAAATTATAATCTAAAATGATCAAAAAACAAAATTTTTATTAATTTTTTGGTTTAATTTTTTATATATAACAGTATTTATGTTTAAGAAAGTTATTGAAAATTTTAAATGCGAAAACTGTGGCAAGTTTGTAAAAGGGGATGGTTATACCAATCACTGTCCCAAATGTCTTTGGAGTAAACATGTAGATATAGAACCGGGAGATAGAAGATCTCACTGTGAAGGACTTATGAGACCTAAGGATTATTCTTACACCTCTTCAGATAAATGGTTAATTCATAAGTGTGTTGTTTGTGGTTTAGAGAAAAAAAATAAGCTCAGTGAAAGAGATGATATAAATATTCTTATAAAAATGTTTAAATAAATATCCACATTTTGTTAACATGATATTAGAGTATAGTTTTTGATTTGATCTTTTTAAAATAATTTTAAAAGAGACCATCTTATCAGGTTTTTTTATTATTTAGTAAAAATTAAATAATAAATTATTTTTTACTTAAAATCTAAAATTTTTTAGGTTTTATTTTTTTATTTAAGTAGATCTTTAATAAAATACATAAGTTCACTTCAACATGGGAATTCTTAATTAAGGAAATACCATGCAACTTTTCAATAAATTGCGACATTATCGGTTTTTTGTTAGTATAAAATTTAAGTTTTTAATTTTCAGGTCTTTTTAAAAGTTTTAAAATGCGGATATAGTTTAATGGTATGACGTGGCCTTGCCAAGGCTAAGATCGGGGTTCGATTCCCCGTATCCGCACACTTTTTTTAAGATGTTTTTTATTTTAAAAACTAAAAAAACCCCTTAAAAAGGGGTTTTTTTAGTGATTTAGTTATTTTTTTATGAGTTCCTTACAGCTTCTTTTAGGCTTTTGGCGGGTTTAAATTTAGGAACTCTCATGGCTGGTACATTAATTGATTCCCCTGTTCTAGGGTTTCTGGCTTGGCGAGCCTGTCTTTCTTTTGTTGAAAAAATTCCAAGACCTGCCAAAGAAACATCTTCTCCTTTTTCAAGAGATGAAGTGATTGTGGAGATAAAAGTTTCCACTACATCTTCAGCTTGAGTTTTTGTTCCTCCAATTTTTTCATGTACCACTTCTACTAATCCTTGTTTATTCATAGTATTTATTATTAGTTAGATCTTTTAGTTTCGACCAGACACTAACCAGATATATGGTTGTGTATATAATATAGTACGAAATAATCGTACTATATTAATTATATACTTTTTAATACTTGTTTGGCAACGTATTTTTATCGTTTTTAAATTAACGGGCGTATTCTGTTATTCTTGATTCTCTTATTACGTTAACTTTTACTTCTCCAGGGTATTTCAATTCTTGTTCTATTTTTGTTGCAATATCTCTTGCTAATTTTTTAGCTTGAATATCATTTATCTTTTCAGGTGTAACAAAGACTCTGATCTCACGTCCGGCTTGTAAAGCAAAAGATTTTTCTATTCCTTCAAATGAGTTAGCGATTGATTCAAGCTCCTCTAATCTTTTTAAGTAATTTTCTACAGTGTCACGTCTGGCTCCGGGACGACTTCCTGAAATAGAGTCAGCAACCTGTACTATTACAGACTCCATGGTTTCGTAAGGATATTCCTCGTGATGTGCTTGCATAGCTTTTATGACTTCTTCATTTACATTAAACTTTTGAAGTATACGACGCCCTATTTGAACATGAGTACCAACAACTTCATGATCTACAGCTTTACCTATGTCATGAAGTATTGCTCCAGTTTTTGCAACTGATACATTGGCACCCAACTCTTCGGCTATCATTCCGGCAATGTGTGCCATCTCAACTGAATGTTGAAGGACATTTTGACCATAACTTGTACGGAAGTATAGTCTTCCTAATAAAGATACAAGTTTTGGATCTAAATTATAAATACCACATTCATAAACAGCTTGTTCTCCTTTTTCTTTTATTATTCTGTTTATTTCTTTTTGGGCTGTTTCAACCGCTTCTTCTATTTTGGCGGGTTGAATTCTGCCATCTAAAATAAGGTTTTCTAGGGCAATTCTTGCAACCTGTCTTCTTACAGGGTCAAAAGAAGATATTGTTATAGAGCCCGGGGTGTCATCTACTATTATTTCAACTCCGGCAGCTCTTTCAAATGCTCTTATATTTCTTCCTTCTTTTCCGATCACTTTTCCTTTAACTTCATCTGAAGGGATGGTGATTGTAGTAGACATAACTTCAGATGTCATTGAATTTCCAAGACGGTGTATAGAACTTGTTAGTATTTCTTTTGCTCTATTTTCAAGTTTTTCTGTACCGATATTTTCTAGTTTACGCATTCTAATTAATAAGTCTTCTTCGGCCTCTTTTTCTACCTGAGTTAAAAGTTCTTCTTTGGCTTCTTCTTTACTTAAACTTGAAACCTTTTCCAATTCTTTAGTTTTTTGTTGATCTAGATTTTCAGCTTCTTCTTTTATTTTTTCAGCTTCGGCAATTTTTTCTTTTATAGTTTCTTCTTCTTTACTTAGTTCTATCTGTCTTTGGTCTATAAATTCTTCTTTTTTTATAAGCCTGTCTTCTGTCTTTTTTAATTGATTTTCTTTTTCTTTGGCTTCTTTTCTATTAGTTTCTATTATTTCCTCTCCCTTTTTTTCGGCTTCAGCTATTATTTTTTTAGCTTCATCACGAGCTTCAAGCATCATTTGCTTGATTTTTAGCTCCATTGAGCCACGTTTACCCATAGAAACTATCCAACGTAGGATATATCCAAAGGAAACTCCTATAACCAGTGTTGCAGCTAGAAGAAGTATAATTACTTGTGTTTCCATAAAATTTTTAATTATTTTTAATTATTTTTTTGAAAATATTTATAAAATCGGATTCAAAATATTTTTTAATTGATTTATTGACTGTATAGAATTATTTTAGTCTGTTATTTAATTTTTTTAAATAACAAATTTTTTATATATAAAGTTTTTAAAATAAGTAAAACTAAAACCCGATTTTGAGGATCTGTGTGAAGTTTCGGTATTAATTATAGAGTTATAGTATAAATTTACTATTGTTTTGAGGCGTAAATTTTATCTATAATACCGTATTTTTTAGCTTCTTCTGAAGACATAAAGAAGTCTCGATCAACGTCTTTTTCTATATTTGAAAGGTTCTTTCCGGTGTTTTTAGCCAGTATCTTATTCAGTTTTTCTCTGGTTTTTAGTATATGTTTAGCGGTTATCTCTATGTCTGAAGCTCTTCCTTCAGCACCTCCCCAGGGTTGGTGTATCATAATCTCGGAATTTGGTAAGGCAAATCTTTTGTTTTTAGCTCCTGCTGAAAGAATAATAGCTCCACCCGAGGCTGCTATTCCTACACATACGGTTGAAACATCGTTTTTTATATGGTTCATAGTGTCTAACATCGCTAAAGTGGATGTAACTGAACCTCCGGGAGAGTTTATGTAGAGCTGTATGTCTTTTTGTGGGTTTTCAGATTGAAGAAAAAGTAATTGAGCAATAACCAAATTAGCTAAATTATCATCTATAACTCCACCTAAAAAAACTATGTTTTCGCGTAAAAGTCGCGAATATATATCATAAGCTCTTTCGCCGAATTGTGATTTTTCTATAACAGTAGGTATTAACATAAATTGCGATCCAAGATTACTGATTAAATCTACCACAAGTTTTTTTTAAAAACAAATTTTATTTTTAATGATGGTCTGTTGTTTTAGAAAAAAATCATTTTATACTTAAAATCCCGATCAATTTTGATCGGGATTTTGTATTTTAATAAATTTAAAATATTAAGATTTGTCTTCTTCCGAAGAATTTTCTTCCTTGGAATTTTTTTCTTTTTTGGTTTCGTTACTGTTGTTTTTTTCCGCAATAGAAGCTAAAAAAGAAAGAGTTTTTTCGTTTTTTATCTGTGATTCAACAAATACTTTAACTTTTTCCGGATCTGCTTCTTTATACTGTTCAAGAATATTATTTGTTTGGTTTTCTACGGTTTCCGGATCTGCTTCTATTCCTTCTTTTGAAGCTATGGTATTTAGAATAAGTTGAGTTTTTGCACGTTTTTTAGCGTTTTCTTTCCATTCAGACCGAATATCTTCTTCTTTTTTTTGTATTTTTGAAAGATAGTCTGAAAATTCCAAACCTGCTTTCTTTACATCTTCTTTAAGTTGAGCCATCATTTTATCCAGTTCTGAGTCAATTAGTATCTGTGGTAAGTCAATGGAAGATTCTTCAATTATGGAATCAAGAATCGCTGTCCATTGTTTTTCTTGTTCTTGGGCTTTCTTCTGTCTTAATAGATGTTCTTTTATTTTTTTATTAAAATCTTCTAAATCGGAAAATTCACCTAAAGAAGAAACGAATTCATCAGTCATAGCCGGAAGATCTTCTTCTTTTAGAGATTCAGGAGAGGGGACTTCTTCTCCTTTTTGTCTTTTTTCTTCTAAAGCCTGACTGGATCTAATGTTTTTTACTGTTTCTTTAAATTCTTCCTCTGAAACTTCAGGGTTTTCTGTTATGGGATTTTCTTCTGCGGCTTTTTGGGCTGTTTCTTTATAATTACCAAGTTTTACTTCCGGCATAGTGGCTGTTTTTATTTTAAAACCGAGATCGCTTTCCGGGGCTATTTTGGTTATAGTTACTTGAGGTTGTCCTAACGGGTTTATCTTTTGATCTTCTAAAATAAGAGGGTATTCTCTTTGTAAAATATTTTCTGCAGTTTTTTGCATTATATTACCCTGTCCCATATTTTTTTCTACAGTTTCCAAAGGAGCTTTTCCTTTTCTGAAACCGTCTATTTCCATTTCTTCTTGGGATCTTTTTAGTACTTCTTTATATTCTTTTTTAACTTCTTCTGCCGGAATTTCGGCGGTTATTTCAACTTCTGAGTTATCCGGGTACTCTACTTTTATATTTTTACTTATTGATTTCATATTTTTTAAATTATTTGCAAATTCTTCGGCAGTATATCATAAGATCTTAAAAAAACCATGTTTTAAATAGTTTTATTTAATAAAATATATCTTTTTGGATAAGTAAATAAAACAGTCTCTTGTAAAGATTACAAGAGACTGTTTTGTGTTTTTTTATTATACTTTTATTCCTCTTCTTCCTCTTCTTCCTCTTCTTCAAATTCTTCATCTATTTCATCTAAATCTTCATCCATTTCATCCAATTCCTCTTCCATTTCATCTAATTCCTCCTCCATTTCACTTTCTTCCTCTTCCTCTATAGGATCTTCTTCTATTACCGGATCAATCTCGTCTTGTGTCCAGAAAAAGATAGCTCCTAAGACAATGATCACTATTATAAGGATTATTCCTATTAAGGGACCAACAGGGCTTTTGTTTTCTTCAATATCTTCTTCTACATTAAAAGAAGTATTTTCTTCATTGTTACTTTCTTGACCCATTGGTTCTTGATTGTTTTCACCTCCTTCCATTTCGTTTGGGTGAGGTTGTTTTTCTTCTTCGTTCATATTTTTTTTGTTATACTTATAATTACTTATAAACTAAATTTTATTATAACACTTTTTTTATTTTTATCTCAATACTTTTATTCAGGTAATTCTGTTTCTACCTCAGCTCTGGCTTTTCTAAGAGAGTTTATAACCTCAACAAATTTTTGACGGGTTTCGTTTAAACTTTCTCTTGCTGTATTTACAAGAGCTCTTATCTCCTGAGCGGAAGTTTCATTTTCTGTGATGTTTGATAGTTCTTCAGAAATCGTTTTTATATTGGTTCGGGAGTCTTCTAATGATATTTTAGCTTCAACAAATAGATCTAAACTTTCTTCTACGTCTGCACCCATACTTTCAAGTGTTTCTATACGATTTTCTATTCTTCCTGCTATCCCTTCAAGTGAATCTAGTACTTTATTTAATTGGTTTTCCATTCTTTCAATACCCAGTATTACACGATCTCTTGCTTCGTCTTGAAGAGTTTTTCTTCTTTCTTCTTGTTTTTCTAGTATTTCTTGACGTTTTTCTTCTACTCTTTCTCTTACCGAAACAGGAGTAGCTCTTTTGGAATTTTCTTTTTGTTCTTCCATCCTTGTTTGTATTTGGTTTTGAATTCCGGACAAACCTCTTTCATCTTTTTGAGTAGTAATTTCTTCCGTATTTTCTTCGTCATTTATGTTTTCAGTAGGTTTATGTTCTTTTTCTTCTAAATCGCCATCCGGAACATTTTCAGGTGTTCTTTCCTCAACAGTTTCTTGTTCTGTTTTTTCCGGTTCTTCTTCTGTTATAAACCCTTTCACGTTAAAAGGAAGGAGTAAATTTAGTACTATAATGAATGTTAAAACAGATAAAGTATTTAATATAAATTTGTTTTTTATCATATTTATTTAATGATTAATTAATTTTATTTTTAATATGTAAATATTTCTTACATTTACATTATTTTAATTTAACATCTTTTATTTTTTTATATAAGTGGATATTTATATAAAAAACACCACCTCTTGTTTAGAAGTGGTGTTTTTTAAAAAATATTTTTTTAATTTACTCTTTAAATTTTTCTTTATATAGTTTCATGCTTCTTTCAAATGCTTTTTCAGCTTCTTTTTTCCCTTTAAAACCTTTTATGTCCACTTTTTTCCCTTGAAGGTCTTTATATGTAGAGTAAAAGTGCCTCATTTCTTTTAGTGAGTGTTTGTTAATATCTGTTAGGTCTTTGGTATCATTCCATCTGGGATCTTCAGCCGGAACCGCTATAACTTTATCATCTGCTTCTCCGCTATCTACCATTTTCATTAACGCTACCGGTCTTGATCTTACTAATACTCCGGGAGATAAGGGGTAAGTAGTTAAAATTACAACATCAAGAGCATCATCATCATCCCAAAGGGTTTGAGGGACAAAACCATAATCATAAGGAATATCTTGAGCTGTGTGCATTACTCTGTCTAAGGCAATTAGACCGGTTTTTTTGTCTATTTCATATTTATTTTTAGAACCCCTGGGTACTTCTATTATAACGTTCATTTCGTTTTTTTTACCAGCGGGTAGATCGTGCCATAAGTTCATATTATTTGTTTTATTTATTAATAATAATTAATTTTATCAAAAAAAATTGATTTTTCTAATTTTCTTCTTTTGATTCTTCATTATTTTTCGGTTCTTTTTCTTCTATTTTCTCCGTTTCTTCTTTTTCTGATTCTGCTTCTAATTCCGTTTCTTCCTTTTCTTTATTTTTGTCTTCATCTATAATTTCTTGCTCTTGTATTTCAACTTTTCCTTTTTCATCAGCTTGTGCTACGGACTCTCCTTCTGTGGATTTAATATCAATTCGCCAACCTGTCAGTCTTGCTGCTAAGCGAACATTTTGTCCACCTCTTCCTATAGCCAAAGACTGTTGGTCTTCTTGAACTTCAACATGCGCTTCTTTGTTTTCTTCGTCTATTTTTACACTTAATATAGTTGCGGGTGATAGTGAATCAGCTACAAACTGTTCCGGATCATTAGACCATTCTATAATATCTATTTTTTCTCCACCTAACTCACTCATAACAGTTGAAACTCTTACACCTCTTTGACCTACAAGTGATCCTACCGGATCTATACTTTCATCGTTGGATAAGGTGGCAATTTTACTTCTGGAACCCGGTTCTCTTGCTATGGATTTTATTTCTATAACCTTACTTGAAATTTCCGGAGCCTCGGCTTCAAAAAGTTTTTCTAAGAACTTTGGATGAGATCTTGAGAGTTTTAAAAATACACCGCGAGAACTTTCTTCAACTTGATAAAGATAGGCTCTTATACGCTCTCCTTGCCTGTATCTTTCTCCCGGGATCTGTTCTTCATAAGGCATAACACCTGTAGCTCTATCCATATCAATAAAAATATTACCCCTTTCTATTCTTTGGACTGTACCACTTACAACTTCTCCTTCTTTTCCGCCGAACTCATTAAGAACGGAAACTTTTTCAGCTTCACGTATTTTTTGCATTATAACCTGTTTAGCCGTTTGAGATGCAATACGACCGTAGTCTTTATCTCCCTCTAGGGGAAAAGATATTTCTTCTTCTATTTCAGCATCTTTTTTTATTTTTTGAGCGTCTTCAATAAAAATGTGTTGTTCGGGGTTATAGATTATTTTTCCTTCTTCTAAAGCCTTTTTACGAGAGTCTTTATCTGTTAGATCTTCTTCAAAAACCACTGCATCTTTATCTACCACTATTTTGATCTGTTCTAACTGTGCTGTTCCTGTATTGTTGTCAAAGTGAGCTCTTATTATTTGACCTCTTTTTCCGTATTCTTTTTTATAAGCGGTAGCCAAAGCCCACTCTATAGCTTCTATTATTTTATCCCTGGGGATACCTCTTTCTTCTTCCAGTTGGTTTAAGATAGAGTTTATAACTTTTAAATCAAACATGTTATTAAAATTATATTATAAGTTTTTAAATATTTTTTATTATAAATAAATAAAGTTCGCGGAAACCGCGAACATCATTACTTTAAATATACGCACAATTATTATTAATGTCAACAGATCATTATTAAAAAATTTCTGTTATTATTGATATAATAAAAAATTATGAGGATTGATGAAGAAAAAATCAGAGAGTTCATATCTGACTCCGGACTTGTTTCTAAATCGGATTTTAACGAAGCTCTTCAAGAGGCTGATAAAGAAGTAAAAAGTATTGGAGATGTTTTATTAGAAAAAGGGCTTTTAAGTGAAGATGACCTACGCAGATCTCAAGCATACATATTAGGCATTCCTTTTGTTGATCTAAAAAATGAACAGTTGGATTTTGAAGTTTTGTCTTTAATACCTGAACCAATAGCACGTAATCATAATATTATTGCTTTTAGAAAAAAAGAAAATAATAGTTTAGAGGTTGCTATGCTTGATACTGAAGATCTTGCTGCAATAGATTTTATTAAAAAGAAAACCGGATTAAAAATATTACCTCGTCTTACCGATAAAGGATCCATTAAACATGCTCTTTTACAGTATCAAAAAAGTTTAAAAGCGGAGTTTGGCGATATAATTCAAAAAGAAGCAAGTTCCTTAAAAACCGTTTCAGAAGAAGAGGAAGAAGATCTTTCGGAAGAAGATCTGAAAAAATCGGCAGAAGATCTTCCTGTTATTAGAGTTGTAGATACTTTAATAAAACATGCAATAATTCAAAATGCTTCTGATATACATATAGAACCTTTGGAAGAAAAACTTTTAGTTCGTTATAGAATAGATGGTATTTTACGTGATGCAATGATCTTACCTCAAAATGCACTTTCCAGTATTGTTGCGCGTATAAAAGTTCTATCAAATTTAAAACTTGATGAAAAAAGACTTCCTCAAGACGGTAGGTTTAAAACTGAAATGAATAATGAAAAAGTTTCTTTTCGTGTTTCAACTCTTCCAACTCATTATGGAGAAAAAGTTGTAATGAGGTTATTGAGAGAACAGGTTTCGGGATTTAGTTTAGAGGCTTTGGGTTTTCACGGTGAAGCTCTTGAGAGGATACACAGAGCTATAAAATCAACTACCGGAATGATCTTAACCACCGGTCCAACCGGTTCCGGTAAAACAACAACTTTATATACAGTTTTGGATATTTTAAACACTGCGGAAGTTAATATTTCAACCGTTGAAGATCCTGTTGAGTATCAAATGAAAAGAATAAACCAAACTCAAGTTAAACCGGAAATAGGTTTTACTTTTTCTAACGGTTTGAGAACTCTTTTGAGGCAAGATCCGGATATCATAATGGTCGGAGAGATAAGAGATAACGAAACAGCGGCACTTGCTGTTAACGCTGCTCTTACCGGTCATTTGGTCCTCTCTACGCTTCACACTAATTCTGCTGCCGGAGCTATTCCAAGACTTACTGATATGGAAATAGAACCCTTTTTAGTTACCTCTACGGTTAAAGTGGTAATCGCTCAACGTCTTATAAGAAAATTAACCGAAGTAAAGGAAAAGTACAATTTGGATAAAGAAGAAATAAAACAACTTAAAAAAACCATTGATCTGGATAAAGTCCTTTCTTATTTAAAGGAATATAATATAGTTGAAAAAGATAAAGATTGGGAGGGTATTCCTTTTTATAAACCCAAAGCCTCTCAAGAAAGTGAAGATGGTTATAAGGGGCGTTTGGGAGTGTATGAAGTTTTAGAAGTGTCTCCTACTATTCGTGACCTAATACTTCATAATGCTTCAACTGATGAGATTGATCAGCAAGCAAAAAAAGAAGGAATGCTTTCTATGATAGAAGACGGATTATGTAAGGCTGTTCAAGGTTTTACCAGTATTGAGGAAGTTTTAAGAGTTACTTACGAATAAAGATTTAAATTTATTTAATATTATTTATAAATATGCCATTTTATACTTTTAAAGCAAAAAAAAGTAACGGTGAGACGTATACTGAAACCGTTGAAGCTAAGGATAAATTACATTTATATAAAGAAATACATTCCAGAGGAGATTCTTTACTATCAATTTCAAAAGAAAAAAAAGCCGGTAAGGGTTTTTTGGGATCTTTATCAAAAATAGAAATAAATATCTTTTCTTCGGTTAAAGAAATTGAAAAGATAAATTTTGCACGTCATTTAAGTTCAATGCTTGAAGCGGGACTTCCTGTTTCAAGGGCTCTTTCTGTTTTAGAAAAACAAGCAAAGAAAAAAGCCTTTAGGGATGTTCTTAAAGATATTCAGTCTAAAATAAAAGAAGGAGGGACTTTAAGTTCCGGACTTGAGCTTTTTCCGGATGTATTTTCTAAAATGTTCGTTGCCATGGTTCGTGCCAGTGAAGAAAGTGGAAATATGGAAGAAGGATTAAGAACTATAGCTTTACAGATGGAAAAAAACTATGCTTTAAAAAAAAGAGTTAAAGGAGCAATGATCTATCCCATAGTTATTTTGGTTATTATGCTGGCAATAGGTTCTTTGATGCTTGTTTATATTGTTCCAACACTTGCCGGGGTTTTTGAGAGTATGGATGCCGAACTTCCGGTTCAGACAAGAGCTATTATTTGGGCGAGTGATATGGTAATAGATAACGCTTTATTAGTTTTTCTTTTTCTTGTTGTTTTTATTGCTTCTTTTGTCTTTTTCCTTAAAAAGGATATCGGTAAACGTTTTGTTCATTTTTTCTCTATTAAATTTCCCTTTATTAAAACCATAACTAAAGAAGTTAATGCAGCTAGAACCGCTAGGACTCTGTCCTCACTTCTTTCTTCAGGTGTTGATGTGGTACCTGCTTTATCTATAACCGAGGATGTTATTCAAAACTCTTATTACAAACCCGTTTTAGCTTTGGCTCAAGAAAGAATAAAAAAAGGAGAACAGATATCAAAAGTTTTTACTGAAAATGATCATCTTTTTCCGATATTTGTAGGAGAGATGATGACTGTTGGGGAAGAAACAGGTAAGATAAGTGAAATGTTGGGTGATGTAGCAATATTTTTTGAAAAAGAAGTTGATCAACGTACTAAAAATATCTCCACAGTAATTGAACCGGTTTTACTGGTATTTATC
>CAZLGQ010000012.1:0-13580 GCA_964559575.1 uncultured Candidatus Saccharibacteria bacterium
TTTAAGCAATTAAGAAGGACAAGCATTATCAATCCTATTTTTAAGCTTAATTCTTCTATTTTAAAAAATCAATTTATTTTGTGGAAAATATGTTTATAAAATGTTAATTACTCTAAAAGACCGTCTAAATTAACATCATATAATATCCTTTCTTGAACAAGTTTATACTGAGCTATTTCCTTTTCATCAAACCAAAGAGATATTTCTTTCTTAGCTTCTTCAAGATCACCAGAAGCATGAATAAGATTTCTTATAGCACGATCATCCAGATCAGCCATTGAGTAAGAGTCAAGAACATAATCACCTCTAATAGTTCCTACATCAGAAGACCTGGGTTCAGTTCCTCCGGTAACCTTCCTTACTAATTCAACAGCATGAGCTCCTTGCCAAACCATAGCCACAACAGGACCACAGGTCATATACTTCTTTAGTCTATTTACAACGCTTTCTCCTACTTCTTCAGGATCGCTAGAAGGTGGTGTATCTCCTTTGGATTTATAACTTTCTATGGCTTTAGCCCCCACTTTCTTTTTAAAATCAGGATCCACAGAATAATGTTTTTCTATCATCTCTTCAGTAGGAATTAACATTTTTATTCCAACCAATTTTAAACCTGTTTTTTCATATCTTTTTATTATTTCACCAATTAAAGAACGTTGAACTCCATCTGGTTTTATAATAACTAAAGTTTTTTCTTTACTATGATGAGTCATTTTTAAAAAATTAATATAAATAATATGTTAAGTATTTTAACAAAAAAAATTTTTTAGTAAAACTATCCCTCCGTTATTATCTCTATACCTTTTTCTGATACTGCTACCGTATGCTCCCAATGAGCTGAAGGTGTTTTTTCTTTGGTTTTATAAGTAAAACCATCATCAGCTAAAATAATATCACCCGAACCTGTAGTTAACATTGGCTCTATAGCAATAACTAAACCCTCCTCCAAATAAGCTCCGGATCCTTTTTTATTAATATTTGGAACAAAAGGATCTTCATGAACTGAATACCCTACACCATGACCTGACAGATAACGCACTAAAGAAAAAGGTGTTTTTCGAACAAAATCAAAAATTGCCGCTCCAATGTCTCCAATATTACCACCTAAACTTACAACCTCTATTCCTTTATATAAAGATTCCTTAGTTTTCCAATTAAGTTCTTCTTTTTCTTTAAAACACTTACCAACACATACTGTTATAGCTGCATCTGTTATTAATCCCTTGTGTAAGAGACCCAGATCTATACTTACCAGATCTCCTTCTTTTAAGATCCTTGGGTTTTCATTAGGAACACCATGAACTATTTCTTCATTAACAGATACACAAACCGAAGCGGGATAAGGTCTGGTTGCTCCTTGAGGTTTGTAATTTAAAAAAGCAGCCTTCATTCCCGCTTTTTCTATAAGATCTTCAGCCTTTTTATTAATTTCTTCCGTTGAACGATCAGGTAAACAGTAATTTTTTAAAATTTTTAAAATTTCATTATGATATTTACCGATCTCACGTAATTTAAATATTTCTTCTTTAGTTTTAAGTTGTATCATTTCTCTAACTATTTAGTGTCTTTTTTAGAATTTCAAAATGAACTTCATCCGGTGTTTGATCTCCATTAACAGAAATGAAATCAACATATTTACTTTCTTTAAAAAAATTAATAGAAGGAAGCACATTTTCCTCATACCATTCAAGTCTTTCTTTTATTTTTTCTTCAGTATCGTCACTTCTACCTCTCTTTAATAATCTATCCATTACACATTCAGGAGAAGTATCTACATATACAATAAAAGGTTTTGGTATTTTATAAAAAATAAAAGCTTCTTCAAGAATTGGAGCTTCTTCTAAACGTCTTGCTACACCGTCAAATATCAAATTTTCTCTACCTGAAAAGTTATCTACTAAAAAACCGGACCACATCCAAATAGGCAAAAAGGCGGGTAAAAGCCCGCCTTCATTCATTATCTCCTTAACTCTTTTAGGAGAGTAGTTTCTATTTTCTTTTATAAAATCACGAAAAAGCTGACCTGTTTCTATATAAAGAGTCTCTCTTTCTGGGAAATCTTTGTTTAAATACTCGATCATCTTTTGAGACTGTACTCCCTTCCCTGAACCAGAGCGACCAAAAAAACAAAATGAATATGGAGCTCTTTTTTCTTTATTCATATTTATATTTTAATATTCTCTTAATGTTATCTGAGCGTCTATTTTTTTTATAAGATCAGTAACAACAACCACG
Source organism: uncultured Candidatus Saccharibacteria bacterium (assembly GCA_964559575.1). Lineage (GTDB taxonomy): Bacteria > Patescibacteriota > Minisyncoccia > Phycocordibacterales > CSBR16-193 > SKVL01. Next base: position 2,236 of record CAZLGQ010000012.1, read on the forward strand.
GTTATCAAAAGTGCTGTACCTCCTATAGCCAAGGCTTCAGTACCGGTTATAGCACGCATAGCTAAAGGTAAAACAGCTATAACACCTAAGAATATAGCTCCAACCAAAGTAATGCGTGTAACTATATTTCCAATATACTCAGCAGTAGGTTCACCGGGCCTTATTCCGGGAATAAAAGCCCCTCCTTTTTGAAGATTAGTAGCCATTGAATTAGGATCAAATGTTATAGCTACATAAAAAAACGTGAAACCTAAAACCAGAACAAAATAAAGAATGGCATAAATCCAACCATTATCAAGTATAGATATTGCAGTATTAGCAATTGATGATATTAAAACATTATCAATATTACGTAAAAATTCAAATATCATTTGAGGAAAAAGAAGAATAGAAAGAGCAAATATTATAGGTATAACTCCTCCTTGATTTAATTTAAGAGGTAAATAAGTAGAAACTCCACTTTTCATTTTTTCTCCCCTAACTCGTTTAGCATAAGTAACAGGCACAGGCCTCTCTGCCTCAGTTAGTAAAACGACACCAAAAACAACCACAGCAGTAACTCCTAAAAATCCTAAATATAAAGGCAACTGGCTTACATCAAAATCAAATACTCTTTCAGCTATAACTCCGGGTAAATTTGCAATTATACCGGCAAAGATCAAAAGAGAAACACCATTTCCAATTCCATACTGAGTAATTAATTCCCCTATCCACATTAAAAGAACCGAGCCACCGGTTATAACAATAACACTAGTTATTACGTCAAAAGAATCCATCTGAGGAAGAACACCTTCTCTCATAAGTAAAGTTAAAAACCCAAAAGACTGTATCATCGCTAATGGAACAGTTAGCATTCTTGAATACTGAATAAACCTTCTTTTTCCAGCCTCTCCTTCTTCCTGATGAAGAGCCTTTAATTTAGGTGACATTACTGTCATTAATTGCATAATAATGCTAGCTGTAATAAAAGGACCCACTCCAAGCATTACTATTGAAAAGTTAGAAAGTCCTCCTCCGGAAAATACATCAAGTAAACCAAAAAACTGCTGGCTTTCAAGAAAACGAGCCAATTCTTGAGGATCAACACCCGGAATAGGAACTGCTCTTAAAATAGTAAATATTACAAGTCCACCCAAAAGAAAAATTATTCTTTGAAATAGGTTTTTATCTGAAATTATAAAATTAAATTTTTGAAAAAATACTGATAACATCTTAATAAAATAATCTTTATTATTCAACCGTTCCCCCGACTTTTTCTACTTTTTCCTTTGCTGTTTTAGATATTTTACATCCTTTAAAATTTATCTTTTTTGATATATCTCCCGTTGCAAGTATCTTAACATTTATTTTAGAAGAAATACTTTTTTGGGTTTTTAACAAACCCTTTTCTTTTATATCTTCAGGAGAAACATTGTCACCATCAGAAAAGGAACTTTCTATATCTTTAAGATAAACCTCATAATCACGATTTCTTGAAACCATATCAGCCGCATGACCTCTTAATTTAGGTATCTTTTTAATAAAATCTCTAATTTCAGGTCTTATTTTTCTTCCAGCTCTAGCCTTCTGTCCTTTATGACCTCTACCGGAAGTTTTTCCTCTTTTTCCTCCTCTTCCGATCTGATTAGATTTTATTTTTTTAGTTTTTGGTTTTAAGGTATCTTTTTGCATGATCTTTTATTTACTTTCTTTACTTAAATTCCGATCTTGAAATTTTAAAAGCGAAAGTGCTTTTATAGTTGCTTTAGCATTATTAAAAGAATTTTTACTTCTTGAAAATATCTTTGCATTTATATCAGTGATCCCGGCTAATTCCAAAACAGTACGAACCGAACCTCCCGCTATTAAACCTTTCCCGGGAGCTGGTTTTATCAAAACTTCAGATGAAGCAAATTTAGTTTTTACTAAATGAGGAATAGACATATCTTCTTCTAAAGAAACCTTTATCATTGATTTTTTAGCATTATTATAGGCTTTTTCAATAGCCAATGCCGTATCAGAAGCTTTACCCATACCAATACCAACACCTCCTTTTTTATCTCCTATAACCAAAGAAACACTAAAACTAAAACGTCTCCCCCCGGCGACAACTCTTGTTACCCTGCGAATCCCTATTATTTTTTGATCAAATTCCGCTTTAGGTTTTCTAGCTCCACGATTGAACTGTTTCCTTCCTTTTTTAGGACTTTCATTTTTTTTAAAAGATTCAACCTTTTCAGATACAAGATCTTTGGAATCATCAGTATTTTTAATTTCTATTTCTTTTTTATTTGTTTCCACCATAATTAATTTAAAACTCTAAACCACCTTCACGAGCTCCATTAGCGACCTCTTTTATTTGGCCGTGATAAGAAAAGCTTCCTCTATCAAAAACCACCTTTTCCACCCCTGCTTTTTTGGCTTTTTTAGCCAATCTTTCACCGGCAAGTTTAGCATTTTCCATCGGAGTTCTTTTTTTATCAACACTATTACTAATGGAATTATCTGAAAAAAGAGTTTTTTGATTAACATCATCTATTAACTGCAATCTTACTCCTTTATTTGACCTATTTACAGATAAACGAGGTCTATCAGGGGTTCCTTTTATTTTTGATCTTACTCTGATCTTTCTTCTTTTTTTATTCAATAACATAGTCATATAAAATATTATGTAGCTCTTTTACCTTGTTTTCTTATTATGACCTCCTTATCATAACGAATACCTTTACCTTTATATGGTTCCGGTTTTTTTACACTTCTTACCTTAGCACAAAAACCTCCTAAAAGTTCTTTATCAGCACCTTTCACAGTAATAACATTCTTTTCAACTGTTACTTCCAGGTCTTTAGGTATATCAATATCTACTTGATGAGAATAACCAACTTTTAATGTTAAAACACTCCCCGAAACTTCCACTTTATAACCAACACCTTCAACTACTAATTTTTTTTCAAACCTGTTATTTACACCCTCTATCATATTTGAAACATGAGAAGCGTAAGTTCCCCAAAGAGATTTAGAAAAAGTACTATCATTTTTAGGAGAAAAACTTACAGAATCATCTTTAATGGATACATCCACTTCCGATCTAATCTTACGAGATAAATCTCCATGAGGGCCTTTGACATTAAAAATTCTATTTTTTGAATCAAATGAAACCTCTACTTCTTTTGGTATCTCTAATATTTGTTTTCCTATACGTGACATTTTAATTAATTTTTACCAAATCTCAAAAAGAATCTCTCCTCCTACACCATCCTCCTTGGCTTGCTTTTCTGTAACAACACCTTTAGGGGTAGATAGTACGCGCATAGTACGATCTCTTCTATCAAATTTAAAATCCTTCACTCCTGCATAAACACGACAGGAAGGTTTAGATATCCTTCTAAATCCTTCTAAAACAGCTTTAGATTTTTTTATATAACCCAAATTATCATCACTTACAGTTTCATAACTTATTGCTATCTCTATATTTTTAATATTTTTCTTACCGGTCTTAACGAAAGATTCTATATAACCTTCATTTTTTAAAACTTCGGATATTGCTTCCGTCATTTTAGTTGAAGGAACAACAACTGTCTTATTACCAACAAGAGAACTTGTATAAATACGATTAAGCATATCTGAAATAGTGTCATTCATAATATTTTACCAAGAAGATTTTTTAACTCCGGGTATTTCACCCTCATTGGCCATTTCTCTAAAACAAATTCTACAAAGATCAAAATCTCTCATGTAACCTTTCTTACGACCACATTTAAAACACCGATTTACCTGACGAGATTTATACTTTGGTTTTTTTAATGCTTTAGCTATTGTTGCTTTTCTAGCCATAATAAATAATTAACTTTACCGGAATAAAACCGGTTATAAAAAACACTCTTACATTCACAAATCAATGTACTAAAATGAAAAAAACACAAAAGTGTAAGAAACATCCTAGCAGGATAAAGGCTTATTGTCAAACCAAAATAAGCCTTTACAGACAAAAATAATTTAAAAATAAGTAATCTTTCAAAATTGTAAAAAAACAAAAAAAAGAAACAAAAATGTTTATTTTTTAAATGGAGTTCCTAAATACTCCAAAAATGATTCTGCCTCTTCCTTACTTGAAGCCGTTGTAACTACAGAAATAGAAAAACCAAAAACATTTTTTATTTCTTCATCCGGTGTTTCGGGAAAAATTGTGTGTTCTCTTATTCCTAATGTCATATTCCCCATTTCATCTACACACTTTCTTGAAATACCTTTAAAATCTTTAGTTCTAGGTAAAGCTATATTAAAAAGTTTATCCAAAAAATGATACATTCTATTTCCACGCAAAGTAACCTTATAACCAATAATATCGCCTTCGCGTATCTTAAAAGACGCTATTGATTTTAAAGCACCGCAATAAGAAACCTTCTGTCCTGTTATTAAAGTTAAACGATCTTCAATAAGTTGACGGAGTTCTTTATTATTTTGAATGGAACCAACTCCGGTACTAATTACAACCTTAGATACTTTTGGTGTTTGAAGTGTATTCTTGTAACCAAACTTATCTTTAAGATTTGAAAAAGCTGAATTTATCTTTTCTTTTGTTTGCATTTCCATATTTATACTTCTTTATTACTTTTTTTACTTATCCTAACAAAACCTTTTTCTGTTTTCTTTTTGCCAATTCTGGAAGCAACCTTAAGTTCAGGATCTACTATTGCTACGTTTGAAACATCTACAGGATAAGCTATTTCAACAGTTTGACCTTTTTCTCCTTTATTTTTTCTACGAAAATTAACTTTTTTAACATTAACTCCTGAAACTATAACCTTCCCCTCTTTAGGTAAGGCTTTAGAAACAGTTCCCTTTTTTCCTTTATCTTTTCCAGTAATAACAACAACCGGATCTCCTTTTTTAATATTCATAAAATTTTCAATAATAACTTGTACAAAATACAATAAAACTCTAAATAACGCAATATTTAAACTAAATAACTTCCGGGGCTAAAGAAGCTATCTTTTGATAACCTCTTTCTGTTAATTCTCTAGGAACAGGACCAAATATTCGTCCCCCTAAAGGTTCTTTATTGTTTTTATTAACCACAACAACTGCGTTATCATCAAACCTTATATAAAAACCTCCATCTCTACGAAAAGAAGCTTTCTGTCTCACAACTACACCATAAAGAACATCTTTTTTCTTTACTTGCTTTCTAGGCTCAGCTTTCTGTACCGAAAAAACAACCATATCACCTATACGAGCATACCTCCTACGACTACCCCCCAAGATCTTAAAAACGCGTCCGATTTTAGCTCCGGTGTTATCTGTTATGTTTACAATTGTCTGTGGCTGTATCATAATATCTTATTAACTTACTATCTTAAATTTCTTATCCTTAGATATTGGTTTAACTTCTTCAATTACAACCTTATCTCCAACTGAAAATTTATTCCCTCTGTCATGAGCTTTATATCTTTTCTGTGTTTTAACAAATTTTTTATAACGTGGATGTTTATAGTAACGAGAAACAACCACAACTGCTGTATCTTTCATTTTAACGGAATCAATTACTCCGCTCATTTTTTTCTTTTTTAAATTTTCTTTTTGTTCTTTTTTCATATTTTTTTAATCAACTCTTCTTCTCATTTCTGTAAGAATTCTAGCAATATCTCTTCTAATCTTTTTCTTGAAATGTGCATCCTTACTTTTACTTCCTGAAGTGTCAAAACGAGCATCACGAAGTTCTTTTCTTTTTTCATTAAGAAGATCAATGAGCTCATTATCTTTTTTTTCTTTTATTTCAACGTTTTTCATGTTTTCCAGAAATAAAACCTTACCTCATTAATAAATAATTTGCAAGATTTAATACCTTTTTAATACTTTTGTCTTAACTGAAATTTTTGTTCCGGCTTTTCTCAATACTTCCTTTGCAAGAGCATCCGGAATTCCATCTACTTCAAACAGAACTTTTCCAGGATCAACTTCTAAACAAAAACCTTGAGGATCTCCCTTTCCTTTACCCATCTTAACCTCTGCAGGTTTAGCAGTATAGGGTCTGTCAGGAAAAATTCTTATCCAAAGTTTACCGGTTTTACCACTTGCACGTGTCGCTGCTCTTCTAGCTGCTTCTATTTGATTTGAAGTTATTCTACCGGCACTCATTGCTTTTAGGGCATGTGATCCAAAAGCAATGCTTGTTCCTCGTGTAGCAGGAGTCGCCTTAGACGTATCTCTACGTTTTGTTTGCCATTTTCTGAATTTTATTTTCTTAGGGAAAAGCATGTTTTTTAAATTTTTTATTAATACCTTAAGAATCGTTTTTTCTCTTGGAAAGTCTTGATTTTATTTGACTATCAAATATCTCTCCTTTATATATCCAAACCTGAATACCTAAAGTTCCATAAGGAAGCCTGGCCTCAAATCTAGCAAAATCAATGTCTGCACGAATGGTCTGAAGAGGAATTCTACCTTTTTTGATCTTTTCTCTTCTTGCCATATCAGCTCCACCTAAACGCCCAGAAACAACTATTTTTACACCTTCAACTTCTTTATTAGCCACAACCTTTTCTATAGTCTGTTTTATAACCCTTCTAAAAGGAAGTCTTTTTTCAAGACCTTCAGCTATCATTTGAGAAACAATTGAAGCATTTGATTCGGGAGCCTTTATCTCCTGAATATCAAGACGAAGATCCTCATTTCCTATCAAATTTTTCTTTTTTAAAAATTTCAAAAGATCATTTTTTAACTTTGTTGACCCTTCTCCTTTTCTACCAATAACCATACCGGGTCTGGAAGTTTCAATAATTACCCTTATAGATTTCTCTTGTCTTTCTATATCTATATTAGCAACAAAAAAACCTCTTAATTTTTTATTCAAAAAATCTCTTATAACAATATCCCCTTTTAAAGAACTTACATAAAAACTCTTAGTTCCAAACCACCGAGACTTCCAATCTCTGATGTATCCTAATCTAAATGAATATGGATGAACTATATGATGTGACATAATAATATTTAAAACTAAGAATTTTTAACAGATTTTTTACTACTTTTTACTTCTTTATTGATTTTTTCTTTACTTCCTTGATCATGCTTTAAAACAGTTTCTTTTTCTTCCGGAGTTAAAACAACTGTTATATGACTTGTTCTTTTTCTAATAACAAAAGCTCTTCCAAAAGCTCTTGGTCTCATTCTAAATAAAGTTGCACCCTTATCAACATTAAGGCGTTGAATTTTAAATTTTTCCGAAACCAAATTTTTATCCTTAGCATTAGCCTCAGCAGAATTTATAAGTTTCAAAAGAACCGGAGCAACTCTCTTAGGTGTTGTATTCAACATTGCTTTTGCTTCATCTACAGATTTACCTGAAAGTTCTTTCGCTAAAATACGAACTTTTCTTGGAGACTGTCTGTAAGTTTTTAATGTTGCTTTTACTTCCATTTTATCTATTTATTCGCTTTTGCCGCTTTAGCTGCTGCTATTTCTGCAGCTTTTTGTTTCTGTTCAAGTTCCTTTTGCATCTTACCACCATGTTTTACAAACTTGCGTGTAGGAGCAAACTCTCCTAAACGATGTCCTACCATATCTTCAGTTACTAAAACATCAACATGTTGACGACCATTATGAACACCAAAAGTAAAACCTATCATTTCCGGAGATATCTGACTAGCTCTTGCCCATGTTTTAATAACCCCGGACGTTTTCGGGTCTTTTCCTTTTATTTTTTTTAATACTCTTTCATCTATGAAAGGTCCTTTTTTAAGTGATCTGGTCATAATTATATTTACACTATCTTTGAAAAACGAATCAAGAAAACAGATTTAACAAAAGCAAAATATAATTTTGCTTTCGAGAAACTTCCCCGATACGCGTGGTTAGGTATATTAAACAAAAGACCGTTAAATGTCAATAAATGTTCTATTTAAAACATCAAGATCTTTAAATAAAAATACTTTTACTCTCAAAAAACAAAACGATCTAAAAGATATTTTTCTAAAAACCGTCTTGTTTAAACAAAACGGTTTTTAGTTATTTAATATTTTATCTTTTTTTACCGACTTTTCTACGCTTAACTATCATACTGTTTGAATACTTCTTAGGTTTTCTGGTTTTTTGACGAATACCAACAAATTTACCCCATTTTGTTTTAGCTCGTCGCATACCTCTTCCGGCACGACCTTCACCACCTCCGTATGGATGATCTACAGGATTCATTGCAGACCCTCTAACAACAGGCCTTCTATTCATCCACCTACTTCTTCCAGCCTTTCCAACAACAACTCTCCCGTGTTCATGATTAGAAACCTTACCTATAGTAGCCCAAGAGGTTTCTTTTACTTTTCTAACCTCTGAAGAAGGCATCTTGATATCAACATAACCACCATCTTTTGCTATAACTTCCGCAGCAGATCCCGCTGAGCGCACTAATTTGGCTCCTCCTCCGGGTTGAATTTCTATATTAAAAACAAATGTTCCCACAGGAATAAATGATAAAGGTAAACGATTTCCGGGTTTTAGGGGTGCTTTTTTAGAAATCAAAAGACTATCTCCAACAGATACGTCCTTTGGAAGAAGAACATACCTTCTTTCTCCATCTTTGTAAGCAACTAAACCAATAAAACCTGAACGATTAGGATCGTATTCAATAGTTTTCACAGAAAAAGGGATGTCTGTTTTTTCCATTTTAAAATCAATATCCCTAAAACGCCTCTTATGACCTCCCCCACGATGACGAGAGGTTATTCTACCAAAAGAATTTCTCCCTCTAGATGATTTACGACCGAAAGTAAGACCTTTAACAGGTTCTTTAACTGTTAACTCTGAAGAATATGATATTCCTGTCATTCCTCTTCTTCCGGGTGTTGTTGGTTTAAATTTTTTCATACTACATTAATGAAATACTATCTTTCTTTTTAAGATATACATAAGCTTTTTTTCTTTTAGAAGTTCTTCCTTTTTTACCTTTTCTTCTTTTTACTTCTTTAGTAGGGACAGGTGTGGTTCTTATCTTAACAGGTTTAACTTCATATATTGAACGAACAGCATGATCTATATCTTTTTTTGTCGCCTTTAGATCAACTTCAAAAACATAAACATTATCTTGATTTTTTAAAACAGCTTTTTCGGTAACCCTGGGAGACCTCAACACTTCATCAGTTTTAAAACGTCTAAGTGCTTTTTTAAGAATACTATTATCACCTTCATTACCTACTTCGGACATACTATCAATCTTTTTTTCTTTTTTGGTATCAAATATAGCCATATTTCATTATTTTACTCTACTCTCTAAAACAGCTAAAGACTCTTCCGGATTTTCAATAATAAGAAAAGTTTTAGAAAGTAAAAGTGAAGGATTAAGAGACCTTGTTTCCTTTACCTCTAAATTACTAAAATTATTAAAACTTTTTTTAACATTTTCATTATTATCATTCAAAGAAATAACAGCTGCATTTCTTTTTTTAGTAGGAAGACCTTCAAAACCTTTTATTGAACCCAATGAATCAATTACCTTTTTTGCATCTTTGGTTTTTGGCTCTTCAAAAGATAAACGGTCAATGAAAATAATTTGATTATCTTTATACTTTTGAGAAAGCACACTCATTAATGCTTTGGCTCTCATTTTCCTATTTATTTTCTTTTCATAACTCTTTTCATTTGTAGGACCATGGGTAACTCCTCCTCCAACCCATATAGGAGAACGGCGAGAACCATGTCTAGCTCTTCCTGTTCCTTTCTGTCGCCAAGGTTTTTTCCCTCCACCTCTAACTTCACTTCTTCCTTTTACCGAAGCTGTTGATCTCCTACTATTAGATTCCATAGAAACAACAACCTGATGAACCAGGTCAGGATTCCATTTTTGACCAAAAATGGAATCAGGAAGTTCTATAGAGCTAACTTTTTCACCTTTTTGATTGTATATATCCGCTTTCATTTTTATTAATTACTTTTTATTTCAACTACAGTTCCGGGTCTACCAGGTACGGCACCTTTTACAAAAAGATATCCTTTTTCAGGTAAAACCCTAACAACCTCTACATTTTTTAAAGTAGTTCTCTTATTTCCCATACGACCGGCCATTTTTTTTCCTTTGAAAACTCTCTGTGGACCTGTAGCTCCAATTGAACCAGGTTCTCTTTCTGAATGCTTCTGTCCATGAGATCTTGGACCACCACCAAAACCATGTCTTTTTACAACCCCTTGAAACCCTTTTCCTTTTGAATTAGAAGAGATTATCAACTCATCTCCGGAAACAAACTGAGAAACATCCAAAACATCACCTTCTTCAGGAGAATCTTCTTTTTTAAAGACCTTAAATTCCTTTAAAACACGGAAATTTCCATATTCTTTTGTGTGACCTTTTTGAGCTTTAGGAGTATTCTTCTCTTTTCTTTCAATAGCCCCCAACTGAACAGCCTCATATCCATCTCTATCCTTATTTCTAACAAAAACCACCTTTGAAGGATGGGTTTTTATAACAGTAACAGGAAGAACCGATCCGTCTTCTTGGAAAATTTGAGTCATTTTTTGTTTTTCTCCCAAAAGAAATTTCATAAAAAATATTTTAAAAACTATATGTAATACAAAACAATACTACATAACGCGATAAGAGCTTACCAGTTTACAACAGAACAGTCAATAGACTGTAAGCAAAAATCACCTTTAAATGGTGATTTTATTTAAACTCACCTACTGATCTTTTTATCAATAAATAAGTATAAATTTTAAAAAACTATACCATTTTTACCTCAATGCTTACCCCTGAAGGCAAGCTCATATTCGTAAGAGATTCAATAACCTTTTGGTCAGGATTAATTATATCTATCATACGTTTATGTATCCTTATTTCAAACTGCTCTTTTGACTTACTGTAAACAAAAGAAGCTCTGTTAACAGAATATTTCTTTATTTCAGTAGGTAAAGGAACAGGTCCTCTAACTTTCACATCAAATCTTAATGCAGTATCCATTATCTGCTGAACGGAAACATCAAGAATTCTATACTCATAAGCTCTTACTCTTATACGAAGACGAGAGGTTACACTACTACTATCTGCCTTTAAACCGCCCCTTTTACTAACAGAAGCGGTTTTTTTAGCAGTTTTATCACTTTTTTCAGATTTAGTTACCTTTTTTTTAGAAACAGAAACCTGAGAAGTTTTTTTATTTTCTTTATTTTCAGTCATTTTTAAGAAACAATTTTCGTTACCACTCCAGCACCTACTGTTTTACCTCCTTCACGAACCGCAAATCTCTGTTGTTCTTCTAGAGCAACAGGATCAGTTAACTGAACTTTAAATGTTACGGTATCACCGGGCATAACCATCTTTACATCTTCAGGTAGATCAACTTTACCGGTAACATCAGTAGTTCTGATGTAAAACTGAGGTTTAT
>CAZLGQ010000013.1:0-13080 GCA_964559575.1 uncultured Candidatus Saccharibacteria bacterium
CAGAGTAGACGGTATCGAGGTTGGTAACACGTATCACTGTGTAGCTTGGAATATGCCGGAAAAAGAAGAAAACGACATAGAAAACAACGATGAACCCAATGATGAAGTTACTCCGAGAAGGCGAACTACTTCTGGAAGAATACTCACTACAGTAGAACCGGAAGAGGAAGCAGAACCTGAAGAAGAAAAAGAACCTGAAGAAGAAGAGGAAGAAAAACCTGACCCAAAAGTTGATGGTGAACGTGATGAAATAATACCAGTAGGAGCGCCTGATACAGGTATGGGTGGACTTACACCCGGAACAGGAAGTACAGTCTTCTTAACCTTACTGTTCTTATTATTAATCACTGCAACTGCTATGCCTACGAGAGGAGATCCTGTAAACCAAAACCAATAATGGTAGACAAAAAAAAGTTTGGATTAAAAAGATCAATGAATCATCAAAATTTTCAAGTCTTGATATTCATTATAGCTATTCTTCTTATTCTGACTATATTGCTATTGTGGTCTTTAAGAACAACTCAAACTGAAAGTGAACCGGAAAGAGTTAGGATCTCAACTATGTCATTTGATCAACTTGATCAAGAAGATACTAATATATCCGCATCAGAACCTACTTTACTGGAGATACCATCAGTAGATCTTAAAGCTAAATTTCGAAAACCTTTAGGATTAAATAAAGATGGTACTATTGAAGCTCCTAAGGATTTTGAGACAATATCCAGATATAAACACTTCCCTACTCCGGGAGAAAAAGGACCTTCGGTTATATTGGGTCATGTTGACTCATATGAAGGACCGGCAATATTTTGGCCTCTTAGAGACGTGAAAGAAGGAGATAGTGTTTATATTAGTAGAGAAGATGGGAGTATAGTAACTTTCTCTGTTTATAAAACAGAGATCATAGAACAAGACAAATTTCCAACTGAAAAGGTTTACGGAGAAACTGAAGAGTCCGAAATACGTCTTGTAACTTGCTCAGGTTATTATGATCAAAATAGAAAACGATATAGTCACAACTTGATCATTTACGGTATTCTTGAAGAAGCAGATCTTCCTGATGACTAAAAGGAACTTTATCTACCAATAACTCTGAAAGTCTCGATAATCAGCATGTATAGAAATGCAAAAACGCCAACATAAAATGTTGGCGTTTTTTATTATTTTTTAATAAAAAAATTTAAAAATAATCTCATAATAAGGTATAATATTATGTAATGAAAAAAACAAAAAGTACAGACCTTCATCCTTTACAAAAACTGTCTCTTTTTGGAATAGTTATTACTGTTGGAATTTCAGTATTGCTCGGAAACATAGGGGAAAATTTACAAAGATACACTAAAGATCTAACTTCAAACATACTACCAAGTGCTATAATAGAATTAACTAACATTGAAAGAAAAGAAACTGATGTTCCAACCCTTAAAAGAGATCCGGTACTTGATAAAGCGGCAAAATTAAAAGCTGAACACATGAGGGATAAAGAGTATTTTTCTCATTTTAGTCCTAAAGAAAATATATCCCCTTGGCACTGGTTTGAAGTTGCTGGATATGAATATATACATGCCGGAGAAAATTTAGCAATATACTTTAACGACTCAAAAGAAGTAGTAGAAGCCTGGATGAAATCTCCTCTTCACCGTGAAAACATAATGGATAAAAGTTATACCGAAATTGGTGTTGCCGCTGTTGAAGGTTCATATAAAGGATACGAAACATACTATGTTGTTCAACTTTTTGGTTATCCAGCCAATAAAGATGTTATAGCTAAAAATAGGCATGTGGAAAAAAATAAAGAACACATCTCAAAAGAAGAAACTTCAAAAGATACAAAAGAAAACACAATTGAATCATCTCAAGAAAAAACTGATAAAAAAGAAGAAGTAAAAGAATCAGAATCAGAATCAGAGGAGAATATACCAATAACAGTAACACCCTCTATTACCTCTAAAGATGGTTCTCTTATTTTTACATCTCAACATTTAGAAACAAAAAATCCTATTTTTGCTGGCATAAAAAAAGATAGTACCGAAATTAAAGGTTTAGTAGATAGAACCCCCGGAGGAACTTTTACATTTGAAGTTTTATACACAATACTAACAATCTCTATTTCCCTACTTATTTTAATATCCATCTTTATATCAATCAGAAAAGAAGAATACCCAAGAATCATATACGGCTCTACCTTACTCATGCTACTTATTTTAGCCACATATACTCATATTTACTTTATATCTATATAAATAGAACTAAGATACAATTGATCCTACACTAACTTTTTTTTGAGGAGATAATACCACAGGACCATTCTCACCATCTGCAGCCATTACCATTCCTTGACTTTCATAACCCATGATCTTTTTAGGTTCTAAATTAACTAAAACTGACACCATTTTACCTTTTAACTCTTCCGGGTCGTAACTTTTACCAATACCCGCAACCAACTGTCTTTCATCTTCTTCCCCAACATCCACAGAAAGAAGAAGAAGCTTATCAGAATTTTCTATATACTGAGCTTTAGATATTAAACCTATACGAATATCTAATTTTAAAAAATCTTTAAAATCTATTATTTCTTTCATACTATTTACAATTAATAATTATTTAATGATTGTATCATTTTAAAAAAATTATCTAAAATTGTATTGATCAAAATATTTTTATATAATTAAAATAACTATTTAATTTAAAAAAATGAACGATGAAAATATTAAAAAAATAAAAAGAAGTAAGGAAGATAAAGTAATTGCAGGAATTTTTGGTGGAATGGGAGAATACTTTAAAATTGATTCTGTTATTTTTCGATTAATAGGAGTTATACTGTTTTTTGCAACCAGTTTTGTTCCTTTTATAATTGCTTATATTATAGCCATAATAATAATACCCGAAGAAAAAACAGCTTCTAATAAGCCAAATAAAAAACAAAGCCGAAATAAATGGATACTATGGTTATTAATAATTATTTTGATTATTATTTCAATAACTCCATTGCTGGCTTTATTTGGTTTTAGAAATTATGCTAAAAACCTCCAAAAGTATTCTTTTATGGCTGATCCGGTAGAAGTTACTGAAGAATATTACTATGTAGAGAGAGAAACTATTGAAAAAGAAACACTACCGGGACCTGATAGAAACTCTGTAAATGGATACCTTGAAAAAAATATAATAAAAGCAAAACAAAATGGAGAAATTTTTGCCGAATACCATGAATTAGGTCGCAGTACTAATAAACTATTCATATGGGGTTATATAGCCGAACTTTATAAAACAGATAATGAAATTAAAACCGCTACAGCAATTTCTCTACCTTTAGTTATAGAATTTTCTGAAAATGAGTTTATCGGACACCAGACCCCACGGGATGGTTCATACTATTCAAAAGACATAAAAGATATGTTTCCTAAAGCTCTCCATGATAATGTTTTAAACTTTCAATCCATACACGAAAAAACTATCAATCATTTAAAAGACTCGGTTGAAAAAAAGGCAGAATCAAACTTTGAATAAAATGCCTAATAAAAGTAAATCTAAAGAAAAATATTTTACTATTAAAAAACCCGATATTTTTAAAAAACATTCGGGTTTTATAATTTTACTTATTTTTGTTACATCTTGGATATCTTTAATCGTTTTTATACCTCCGGCAGAGATTATTTCCATAATAGGAATTGAAAAAAGTTATTTAATAATTTTTATCACTGCTTTTATAGGAGTATCTGGTTTTGCCTCTGTTCCTTTCTATGCCACCTTTGTAACTTTTACCTCTAGTGGAGAACTTAGCCTTTTCTTACTAATACTTATAGCAGCACCGGCCAGAGCTTTTGGAGATAATGTTTTTTTCTTTTAGGTAAAAAAGGTCACGATGCAATAAATGAAATGTTAAATAATAGAAGAATGAAAAATTTTTCAAATTGGATAAATAGCAAACCTAAATGGACAAGCCCTTTGATCGCTTATATTTATACCTGTACTTCCCCCTTACCACAAGATATTCTAATGGTAACCTTAGGATTGGCTAAAGTTAAATTTTTAGGAATATTTATCGCCGTACTATTGGGAAATGCTACTTTTATCACTTTAATTTATTTTCTATCAACTCAAACCTATATCAATATTCCTTTTTTATAGGAATATATAAAGTTAACATTTTAGATTCTTAATTTACTAAAATTAAAATAAAATTAATCAATGCTATCAAATAAAAAAATTTTAAATACTTTATTAAACCAAAAATTTGAAAAGCCAAATCCCATTGACCATACATTGAACAAGATCTTTCTATGGGCTTTCCCTACTTTTATAAAACCCAATCACTTAACTTTATTTAGATACTTTTCTACACCTATAATTTTTTATCTTCTACTTTATCATTACTATTTTTTTGGATTAAGATTTTTTTCAATCTCAGCCCTAACAGATGCTCTAGACGGGGCTATGGCAAGAATAAGAAAAAAGATCACCAACTGGGGAAAAATTCATGACCCGTTAGCAGACAAGATCTTTATAGGGGCTACCGGTTCAATCGTAATAGTAAGATATTTAAATTTAGAGATATTTCTTACTATTATTTTTCTTGAATTAATTACAATATTAACAGCATTTTTTCTATATGATAGAAAAAACAATCCCGGAGCTCAAATTCCGGGAAAAATAAAAATGGTATTTCAAACACTGGGAATTACTCTTCTTATCATATATATAATAACAAAAGCACCTATTCTTTTGACTATATCTTTATTATCTTTCCTTATTTCCATATTTTTTAGTTTTGTAAATCTTATGTTTTGTATTTATTTCTTAAAATCTATTTAGTTTTTTAAGAAATAATGATTAAATATAAAAATGTTTAAAATTTTTAAAATATCCATCTTAATAACCTTAGGTTTTTTAGTAACTTTTACATCAACTGAAAAAAACTTATATGCTTATGAAAATAATTTAAATGAAGGAAATGTAAAAGTTGAAATAATTGATGTTATAGATGAAGGTTATAGATTTATACCTGGAACTGGTATAGAAACATTTTATCAAACACTTAAAGTAAAAATACTTGAGGGATCTAAAAAAGGAGAAGTGGTAGAAGTGGACAGTGAGTTTTATCAAATGTCTAAAAAAGATAGGGCTTTTATTGAAATAAAAAAAATAAGTGAAGAAGAATACAGTTATATTTTTAATCAACCGGATAGACGTTTACCTCTTCTTATTCTTTTTGCTTTATTTGTCGGTATTATATTTTTTTTCGGATCAAAAAAAGGGTTACGATCTATACTAAGTTTAGGTATCAGTTTTGTAATTTTACTCTTTTTCCTTCTTCCTAAACTTATAGAAGGAGCATCCCCTGTTCCAACTACAATATTTTTTGCCTCACTAATAGTAGCCTTGGCTATGTATATAACTCATGGTTTTAATAAAGTAACTCATGCTGCTTTCATTGGAACATCAATAACACTTATCATAGTTGGTTTACTGTCTTACTTTGCTGTATCTGCAAATAATTTATCAGTCTTTCATCACATGAATCACTTTACTTAAATCTCCAAACAGGAGGCTTGCTTGATTTATCAGGTCTTCTCTTGGGAGCTATCATTATAGGTATACTAGGAATTCTCGACGATATATCTATAACACAATCCGCCACTGTAAGAGAACTCTACAATGCTAACCCTAACCTTAGTGTTAAAGATGTATATAACAGAGCTTTTTCCGTGGGAAAAGAACACATGGTATCCTTAGTTAATACCTTAACCCTAGCTTATGCTGGTGCCGCATTACCGTTACTTCTTCTCTTTTCTCAAAGTGAAGAAGACATATTCTTGCTAATAAACAAAGAAATATTTGCAACAGAAATAACAAGAACACTTATAGGAAGTATAGGTTTAATACTGGCAGTTCCCATAACTACAATTTTGGCTTCAATTATGCTTTCAAAAGAAAGCAACAAAAAAAATAATATTAAAACCTAAAATCAAAAATATACTTTATCTATATTTTACATACCCTTCTTCAATAAAATAAGGAGTTCCATGACCATCTCTCTTTATTTGGTATGTATTTTCAAAAATAAATATGTCTTCTTCTTTTACTTCCTTACTATACATATCTATCATCTGATCGGAAATATTTTCTTTACTTCTTTTATCAATTAAATTATCAAGTGTTTCTTCAAAAAAAACATTATAACAATCAGCCGCTTCCTTTTTATTCTCCACTAAGGTTTTACACTCAAAAACTCTAGAAACCTCAGTCGGTCCACTACCTTTATCTATTTCTATAAAAAGAAACTGAATATATATAAAAACTCCAAAAATTATCAGTAACATTAAAACTCCTATAATAACTAAAACTTTTTTGGGAACAGGTAACATGGTTAACTTTGATCAGATCAATAAAATAAAAATTATTTATAACATATTAAATATATCAAAATTATAAACAGTTTTAAAATATACTCAAATAAAAATAATGTTAAAATTAAAAAATATGAAAGAAAAAACTCAAAAAAATTTTGATCTATTTCAATCAATTATTAGATTAATCAAAAAACATAAGATCAAGAGTTCAATTATAATAATACTGGGATTATTAATAATAGTTACCATATTTTTATATGTAGGACTAAACCTAATAGGTGGAATGAAAACTTCTTATGATTCAATGGCACCACTATCTCAACCTTCCACCCAACCAGATAGTACAAGAAGTGCACCTGAAAGTATTTCAGAAACAGATGAGATATCTCAACCAGATGAAACATTAGAAGATGAAATTCCCGGAATAAAAATCATAGAAGCTGGTGCTGATATAGAAACCGACGACGCAGTAAAAAAAGAAAAAAAGATAACTGATATAACTAAACAACACAATGGTTATTCCGAACAGAGTCGATTTTCAGAAAGTAGAAATCTTATCAGAATAGATATGACCTTAAGAATACCGGCAAATAATTTTGAAGGTTTCTTTAATGAGCTTAGAGAATCCTCAGAAATAGAAAACTTTAATGTTAGAGATTATAGAATAGATATAGAACGCAGAGAAACACGTCTTAGCACCATAAGAGAAACTATAGAAATGTATGACGAAATGATAGAGGAAACCAAACAGATGGAAATGAATACTGAACGAATTGATCTAACAAAAAGACTAACTGACGAAAAGATGAGATTAGTAAGACAAGAAAACGATCTTCTTGACTCTCTAGGTCAAAGTAAAAGAAGGAGTGATTACTCAACTATTAATCTAACTATTAGACAAGACATCAGTCCTAAGATCTGGCCAGAAGATATTGGTAAGAGATTTCGTGAAAACCTCCAAGACTCATTTGATAAAATAGCTGATTCTGTAACTAAAGCTGTTGGAAATATTCTCAATATATTCGTAACAGCTATATTATGGATAGTATATGTAATAGTAGTTATTTTACCAATATGGATAGCTTACCGACTTCTTAAAAGATCTTACATCTTTTTCTACCAAGACAGAGAATAAAAACTCTTCTAATAAAAACATCCTCTTAAATTAAGAGGATGTTTTTTTATTCCATATTTTTAATTTTTTAATTGATTTCTTTAAAAAATAAAATTTTATAGATAAATAAAATAATTTATATTTATTTTTTAAAAAATTCGTTTTGGGGAAGTCTGACTTCCCCAGATTACAAGCTACAAATCAATCTCAATCTTTCTTTGGGGAAGTCTGACTTCCCCAGATTCAGATTAAACCTCCTCAAATTATGACTTTACTAAATTAACAAATAGATGAATACAAAAATCTAAAAATTTAAAACAATAAAGAAATGAAATTACAATTTTGGGGAAGTCAGACTTCCCCAACTATTTTTTAGATTAAAGTTTACGTGGATTAATAAAATTAGTCCTAAAGATTAGAGATAATAAAGAAATAGAATTAAAAATAAGATTAAAAAATATAGAAAAGATCTAAAAAACTGATTTTCTAAAAATTAAAATTAATCAGTATAAATCTCACTAACTATAGCGGCATGATCACTTAAACCAAATTCAAGTCTAACGTTTTTAGCTTTTATAGGTTCCTTTAATAAAAGATAGTCAACCATAAAGTCTTTGAAAAGATGTTCTTTTTCAGGATTATCCCCTACTCTGTGTAAGTTTTTATCTAAACTACTTTTATAATGATCAGGAACAGCATCAATATAACGTGGTGATATCTCTTTTTCATAAAGTTTATTAATTTTTCTAGGTATATTCATATCTCCACATAGAACATGTGGAGGTTTTGTATCTAGAAAATCAAACATTTTATGAATATTATCAATTTGGTCTGCAGTGTATATAGAACCATCAGGTGCCCAAGTAAAATGAGTTGTAGCTATACATGTATCTTTTAATTCAGCTAACAACAAAACCCTCGAAACAGTTTTTCCCATTCGCTGAGGATCAAACTGTGTAATATCATCAAAAGATCTATGATAATAATAAAAGTCCAAAGTATAATCTAAACGAGAGGCAAAAATATTTCCTTGAGGAAAATTAGAAACATCATCCGACATAATAGTTATGGGTAGAAAACTAACTTTATATCCTTTACCTTGCAATAAAGAAGAAATTTCTATTGGAGCTTCCTGTAAACAGATAACATCGGGATTCTCTTTATCTAAAAAAGGGAGAACTTTATCAAAATGTTTTTTCCCTTCAATATTAAGAGAAATTAATTTCATACAGGACCAATAATAACATAACTATTTAAATTCAAATTGTTAATATCTTATAAAAAAACCATCAAGTTTTTAATCTGATGGTTTTAAATATTCAAATTAATTTTTATTCCATTATAAACCAACTATATAGTGGATTGATAGATAGGTTAAAACTAAAGCACCTGCTAAAGTTACCCAAGTTATCATTTTTGAATTAGCAAACCATATTTTTTTAGTCATAACCGCACCTGTAAAAATAATTATCTCTATTAACATATAGAAAAATAAGTATAAAAGAATATAAGCTGTATATACACCCAACGATACTCCTCTTTCTATCACAATACCGGTATAAGCAATAGGAACGCCTATAGAACAAGGAAGTTCTACTATAGTAATAATAGCGGCAAATGTAATAACACTTCCCAAAAGAGCTAGAGGTTGTCTGGAAGGATCTTTAAAAACCTTCATTATTTTTTGAGTTGCATTACGAGCCAAACTTGATTCAGAAGATTGACATGTTGGACCATAACGGTAAAACCTCCAAAACTCTTTAAAAAAATAAATAGCCCCAACTCCGGCAGCTAAACCAACAATATAACGAAAAATAGCTAAATGACCTAAAAGAGCTTCAAAAAGCTGACCCCAAACAAATACAAGTATACCGTATATTATAACTGTAGTTAAAATAAATATGCCTCCATATATAAATATCAATTTACGAGACTGTAAAGCCATAACCAACGACAGTATCAATATTAAAGCTCC
Organism: uncultured Candidatus Saccharibacteria bacterium; assembly: GCA_964559575.1. GTDB lineage: Bacteria > Patescibacteriota > Minisyncoccia > Phycocordibacterales > CSBR16-193 > SKVL01. The sequence continues at coordinate 9,440 of CAZLGQ010000013.1, forward strand.
TAAAGAACAGATATTAAAACCATCTAAACTGCCCAACAGAACCGTAATAACCGGTAAAGACCAATCTTTAACCATTATTTCCTTATCTGTAAAAGGAATAGAAAATACGTAATCCTCTTCATCAGAAACTATTTCTTCTCCTTCAAAAACAGAGACCACTTTTTCTTCCTGTCTACTTCCAAAATTATTAAACTGTAAAAGCTGACCATCTACAAAGATCATAGGAGCCATTATCCTATAATCTTCAATACCAAAACTATTAGCAACCTCTCTAATACGACTAGTATCACTTATACTATATATCTCAAGCTCTAAACTAGGATAATCATCTATTATAGATTTTACAAATCTTTTTGCATCCTGACATACAGGACATAATCTGTCATCAAAAAAATAAACAGTTTTCTCTTCTTCATATACAGAATCATTTAAATTTTCATTATTTTCAGTAGAATTATTAGCTTCTACTGAAAATATTGGTAATAAAAAAATAACTAATAAGAGAAAAAAAGAAAAATAAATTGATAAACTATACGATCTATACATTTTAAATATTTAAATATTTATAATTCACAACCAACCTCCCTTCCTATATCTAATGGATCCCTTGAACCTTGATAAATTTCTCCTTTTATCTGTATTTCAGGAACACCTCTACCTATCATCTCCTCATCACAACGCTCGCTCTCTTCTGTACATTCAACATATATTGAAGATATAACATCATAACCACCAAAAGAATTCGCTAACTGTTCGCAAAAAGGACAGGTAACTGAACCATAAATAACAACCCCAGCCTCATCTAAACATGAAACCAGTTCTTTCATCTGATCCTCACTTACATGCTCTTTATAATCTTCATCTTCCTCAGAAACAGAGCTTTCAAAATCAATTGAAGTCACAATAACTATGGTTATTAAAATCAAAGAAGCTAATAATAAAATAACTGCTATTATATTACGATTCATAAAATAAATACTTTAAATTAAAATTTAAATAAAAAACCTAAATAAGATACTGTCATATTATACCATTTATACCTAATTTCAATAACAAAGCACTTTTTAAATCTAAAAACATTATTTTTCAAAGTATTCAACAGCTTCTCCAACATTAGCTAAAAGATCAATACCCCCAGAAAGATCAATAACATACCTAAAACCCATATCCTCCATTAAAGAAAGAACCCTTGCGCTACGTCTACCACTCCTACAGTAGATAGCATACCTTTCTTTTCTATCCATTTCTGAAATAGCATCCTTAAAATCAAAAGAATGATAATCAATATTCACAGCTCCAGGTAAATGACCTTCGGAAAACTCTTTTGATGTTCTTACATCTATCAAAATAATATCTTCGTTATTTACAACATTTTCAGCGAACTCTACAGGAGAAACCGATTCCAAATTCTTATCTAAAAAACCTAAATAAAAAACTGTAAAAAAACTAATAATTACCAAAAAAGAAAAACCTGCCAAAAAAATACTAATAAAATTGATCTTTTTCATAAAAACAAAACTATTTTAAAACTATTAACATTAAGGCAATAAATAAGCCGGAGTTTTATCACTTTTTTTATACCTATATATTATTTTCATAAAAGGAATTACCTTAAATATAATATCTCTTTTATGTTTTGCTTTATCTATTTTTTCTTCATATTCATTTTTCAATCTCTCCAATCTTATCTGTTTAACACTCTCACTGACAGTACTATTAGAAATCTCATTCTCTTCCCTTTGCCACAATTCCATAACATACATATCCATAACCTGAGAATAGTAAGTTAGCTTTCTCCAAGAATAAATATAAATAAAAACAATAAAAACAATAAAAATTAAAACATAAAATATAAACTTAAAATTTATATTGAAAATAAATTCTAATCCGAATTCGTAGAATATTTTTTGAATAACCTCTTTTAACATTTTCTAAATTAAAAATGAAAAAGAAAATAACATTATTTAATTGTTTCTCTAACTTTTTCAACTATTTCTTGAGGTGTATACTTAGCTTTAACCAAAAAATCTGTTGTTCCAATCTCGTAAGCTTTTTCTATGTCTTCTTCATCTCCAAGATTAGATAAAATGATCACCGGTATACTCTCTAATCCGCCCTCTTGTTCCCGAAGCCAAGAAAGAACTTCTAATCCATGTAAACCAGGTAAAAGTAAGTCTAATACCAAAAGATCTGGAGTACTTTTAGATAATAGTTCTTTGGCTTTCTCTCCATTTTCAGCCTGTTCCACTTCATGACCATCTTCTTTTAATTTTTTGGAAAGAAGTCCTCTTAAAAAATCATCGTCTTCTACTATAAATATTTTTGACATTTTTAAATAAATAAAACTTATAAATTAATTGTCTTTATAGATATAATAATATAATAACACTAATTAATAAACAATAATAATGTTAACAAAAAATGGAAGATCTTTATTTTTTTTGATATATTTAAATAAATATTATTAAAATTATAAAAAAATGAAAATTAATTATTTAACTATATTTTTTTCAATAACAACAGTACTTTTTTTAATACCAATATACTCATTGGTATCTGCTGAAAAAGTTTTTGAAATAGAATTTGAAAACGAAAACATTAAAAATAAAGAAGAAAAACAAAGAGAAATAATTTCCACTTTGGAATCAGAAATAGAAAAATTAAGGTCAATAATTAAAAAAAATAACTTTGATATTTATAACTATAATTTAAAAGAAAAAGAATCCCAAACAACAACAGTTGTTAAAAACGAAACTAAAGAAGAAACTAATAAAGAACAAACAGACCTGAATAGAGACCCAATACATAACGAATGTATTAATATCAGTAAAACAATGAGAAAGGGGGTTTATGATAATGAGGTCATCAAATTACAAACCTTCTTAAAAAAAGAAGGTCATTTCCATCACCCTCATATAACCAGATACTTTGGTCCTGTTACAGAAAAGGCTGTCCAAGATTTCCAAACAACCAGAAACATAGTTACCAGCGGAACACCTTTAACTACCGGATTTGGTCAAGTAGGACCACTAACTATAAAAGAAATAAAAAACATAAGCTGTCCTTCTTAAATTACTATTAAATACACATACATTTATACAGTACATTAATGATACTAAAGACTAACCTTCATTTTCATACCGGTGATGATCCTTTGGATAATATTGAATATAGCACTATAGAAGGTATAAATAGATCAGTAAACCTCGGTTTTGATGTTTTAGCTATAACCTGTCACGAAAAAGTTATTTTTAATAAAAAATATAAAAAACACGCAGATTCCAAAGGAATACTATTAATATCCGGTATAGAAATAAATATAGGAGAATATAAAAAAGAGAAACGACATCTCTTAATACTAAACTGTGATCAAAAAGCAGAAAAAATAAAAACTTTTAATGATCTAGAAAACTATAAAAAAACAAAATCTGATATTTTTGTTATAGCCCCTCATCCCTTTTTTCCTTCTTTACCTAATAAACAGAGTTTAATGGAATACACAAATAAATATAGTCATCTTTTTGATGCAATAGAACACTCTTGGTTTTACTCAAAAATGGTCAATAGAAATATTCCTGCCAAAAATTTGGCTGAAAAAAACAACCTGACTCTTATATCTACCTCTGATAAACAATTTTTAT
>CAZLGQ010000014.1:0-12771 GCA_964559575.1 uncultured Candidatus Saccharibacteria bacterium
GATTCGGATGGAAGAATAACTGAATCAGGGACATTAGATGAAGGAACTCGTTTAGTGGAAATTTCTGTCAAGTGGGATGGATTAATAGGTAGAAGTGAAATAGAACTTTCATCTTATATATCAAATATCTTTGATTAATATGAAAAAATATTTAAATTTAATTAAAAAAGAAAAACAAAAGATCAAAGGGTTTTCTTTAATAGAGGTTATTGTTTATATGGCAATATTGATTTTGATTCTTTTTATTATACTGGGAAGTTTGGTAATGGTAACAGATATTCAAGAAAAGGTTATAGCCGGAAAAGATCTAAATAAATCAGCCACTGTTTCCATTGACCGTATTTTACGTGAGACACGATCAAGTACATCAATAGATATAGATAATTCTGTTTTTGATGATCAAAACGGAGTTCTCTCTTTGGAACATGAAGATACTGAGGACGAAATAATATTTTATTTATCTGATAGTTCTTTATATTTAGAAAAAGAAGGAGAGACTCAACGTTTAACTCATAAAGGTACAGATGTTTTGTATTTTAATATAGATAAAATAGAGAGTGATGTTTTTGATGCAGTAAAGGTAAGGATAGGTTTTTCTCATCCTTATAGCGATGGTTCTATTGAACAGTCTTTTAGATCAACTGCAATATTAAGAGGTTCATATGAAGATCAGTGATATTTTAAAATAGTATAAATAAATTTAATGAAAGATTTTTGTTTTAATAAAAAGGATCGTTTCAGAGAAAAAGGTCAAGCGGTTTTAATAGCGGCTGTGTTTTTTATGTTCATTGCAATTTCTTTAATATTAACAATTTCCGCTCCGGCGCTTTCTCATCTGAAATCTTCATCAATTCTACATTCTTCATTTAAAGCACTGTCAGCTGCTGAAGGAGGATTAGAGGATACTTTTTATCGTTTTAAAAATGGTTGGGAGGTTTATGAAGAAGAAAGCTTAGATATTAAAGGTAATTCGGTAAGTGTAATCTATACTGAAAATGATGAGATATATATAGAAAGCAAAGGAGTTTCCGGGGTAGGTATAACAAGAAAGATGGGTTCTGATCTTGTATTAGGTGCCGGAATAAATTTTTCTTACGCAGCTCAGATAGGTGAAGGAGGTTTAGTTTTAGAAGATAGTGCATCTGTTGAGGGAGATGTTTTTTCAATAGGTGATGTAGTTGGTTCCGGTAACAGTATTTCCGGTTCGGTTATAGTGACGAACGATAATGGGATGATAGATAATGTTTCTATTGGAAATTCTGCTTATGCTTATTCTATAGAAAATTCATACATAGAAGAAGATGCTTATTATATGGATCTTATTAATACAAATGTGATGGGAGATAGTTATCCAAATACTGAACCGTTGGATTCTGTTGATTTTCCTATAAAAAAAGAAGTTATAGAAGGTTGGAAAGAGTTTGCAGAGGAAGGTGAGGTTATAGATTGTGAGGATAGTTATGAAATAGATTCAGATCAAACATTGGGTCCTGCTCATATAACTTGTGATCTGGAAATAAGAGGGAATCCAAAAATAAAGATCAAAGGACATGTTTGGGTTGAAGGTAATATAATTATAGGAAATTCTCCCACTATAGAGATAGATGATTCTTTAGGTAATGAAAGTGTTGTTTTTATTGCAGATGATCCGGAGGATCGTATAAATGGAAGTACTATAGAGCTTGGTAATAACCCTGAATTTAGAGGGGCTAGTAGTAGTGATATCTCTTTTAGTTTTCTGATATCTAAAAATAAAGATGCGGCAGAAGGAGGAACAACTCCGGCTATAACCGATGGTCAAGGTGCAGGTGGGGATGTTTTTATATACACAGAAAAGGGAGAGGTGTCTATTAGTAACAATATAGATATTACAGGTTTAACGGCTTATAGAATAAGAGCTTCAAATAATTCAACGGTTATTTATCAAGAAGGTCTTGCAAATTCCTTTTTTTCCACCGGACCTTCAGCAGGTTTTAATATTTCAAGATGGAGAGAAGTTTATTAAGGTTGATTTTATTTGTTTTTATATTTTTAATTAAATTATTATGGATAGTGAAAAAAAATATTATATTGTTGGAAACTGGAAAATGAATCCAGGGAATAAAAAAGAAGCGATAAGAATATTTGAAGGAATTAAAAAAAGATCTCAAAGGAGGAAGAATGATATTATTATATGTCCTCCTTTTGTTTATCTTTCTGAGTTTAATTCTAAAAGAATTCCCAAAAGTTTATCTTTAGGAGCTCAGAACTGTTTTTGGGAAGAAGAAGGTTCGTATACGGGAGAGGTTTCTTCTACTCAGTTAGTTGATATGAAAGCCAAGTATGTGATCATCGGTCATTCTGAAAGAAGGGAAATGGGAGAATCAGATGAGGAGGTTTCAAAAAAGATCAAAGCTTCTCTGTCTTCCGGTCTGTGTCCTATAATCTGTATTGGGGAAAAAGAAAGAGATAAAGAAGGAGAGTATCTTCAGTTTATTGAGTCACAACTAAGTTCAGCTTTTTCCGGAGTTGAGATATCATTTTTAATTAAGGTCATTGTTGCTTATGAACCGATATGGGCAATTGGTAAGAGTGAAGAAGAAGCAATAACAGGACATCTTCTTTATGAAATAGTTGTTTTTATAAAAAGATTTCTTTCTAAGCGTTATGGTAAAAAAGAAGGTTTTTCTGTTCCGGTTTTATATGGAGGTTCTGTTTCTTCTTATAATGCTGAAGAGTTTCTTAAGGAAGGAAATGTTGAAGGACTTTTAGTGGGAAGACAGAGTCTTGATCCTAAAAGTTTTTCGGATATTATAGATATTTCTGAAAATATTTAATTACTATGATCAAATACTTATCACAGATAAAAAACAAAGACATAAAAGGAGATGTATTTTTAGTTCGTATTGATACCAATGTTTCCATAAAAGATGGAAGAGTTGAAAATGATTTCCGTCTTCGCTCTGTAAAACAGACAGTTGAGTTTCTTTTAAATAAAGAAGCAAAGGTAGTGTTAATAGGACATAGAGAACCGGCACCAGAATCAAGTATTGAACATGTAGCTGATTACTATAAAAAGTTTTTTCCAACATCTTTTGTTGATAGTTGTGATCCTGATGAAGTTAGAGGTTATATTGAAAAACTTAAAAATGGCAACGTGATCGTTTTAGAGAATTTAAGATCGTTACCTTTTGAAAAAGATAACGATCAAAACTATGCGCGCTCCCTTTCCTCTTTGGCGGATTTTTATGTAAATGATGCGTTTTCCGTATCTCACAGGGAACACGCTTCTACTGTTGGTGTGCCACGTTTCATTCCTTCGTTTGCAGGTATGTGTTTTGAAAGAGAAATAAAAGAACTTACCAAAACCTTTTCTCCTCAAAGACCTTTTCTTTTTATTTTAGGGGGACTTAAATTTAAAACCAAGGCTCCGCTTATTGAGAAGTTTGTAGAAAAAGCCGATACCGTTTTTATTGGTGGAGCATTGGCAAATTCTTTTTTTAAACAGAAAGGTTATGAAGTTGGTATGTCTGCAACTGATGATGGAGTTGATCTGAAAGATCTTATTACAAAAGATAACTTAGTGTTACCTTCTGATGTTGTTGTTGAAAATAAAGAGGAGGGAAGAGTGATCAAAAATGTTAAAGATGTTTCTTTACAAGACAGTATAGTGGATGTCGGACCATCTTTTATAAATAAACTTTCAGAGGAAATTAAAAAGTCCGCTTTTGTTGTTTGGAATGGTCCAATGGGAAATGTAGAGGAGGGGTATGATCAACACACAAAAGAGTTAGCTAAAAATATTTCTTTATCAAAAACATATTCAGTAATAGGTGGGGGTGATACCATTTCTTCCATAGAAGATATAAAACCGGAAGAATGTTTTTCTTTTGTTTCAACTGGAGGAGGAGCGATGCTTGATTTTTTGGTTAATGAAACACTCCCCGGTATTAAAGCTTTAGAGAATTCTCCCGAGGTTTCTTTTTAAAAATTTTAATTTGAGTTCCAATCAGAAAGAGAGGATCTTATTTTTTTTGCTTCTTCTTCCATATCGTTTTCTTGGTATTTTGTTGTTGGCCAAAAGTTACAGATCTCATCTGAATTTCTTCTGGGTATTAAATGAATATGAAAGTGATCTACATCTATACCAACCACTGCCAGTTTTACAAAATCAGCTTTGTATATGTTTTTAAGATCTTTCATTAAATACTTTGATATTTTAAAAGAGTGTGAAAGAGTACTATCAGGAACATCTATCATCATCGGGTAATGTTTTTTGGGTATAACTAAAGTGTGTCCGTAAGTAACCGGATTTATATCCAAGAAAGCTTTTATAGTACCGTCTTCATATATATCCGATGAAGGTATATCTCCGTTTATTATTTTACAAAAAATACATTCTTTATTCTGTTTCATATTTTTTTTATTTTAATGTTTCTTATATGGTAACATATTCCTTATGGAAAAATATTCTGTTAGAGATCTACCTTCGGAAGGGGTTTTATCCGATTACTCTGAGATAGAACGTAGACTTCTTTATGGTCGTTTCATAAAAGATAACGAGGAAGCTAAACGATTTTTATCCGTTTCTTACGAAAGTGGTACACACGACCCTTTTCTGTTAACTGATATGGATAAGGCTGTTTCACGGATAATAAAAGCAATGAATTCCAAAGAAAAGATAGCTATTTTTGGAGATTTTGATGCTGATGGTTTGTGTGCCAGTGTGTGTTGGAAAGATTTTTTTCGTCGTGCCAATTATGAGAATGTATCGTTTTACATCCCTCATCGTCATGACGAAGGATTCGGTTTAAATAGTCAGGCGTTAAATGAACTTTCTTTGGATGGAGTTTCTTTGGTTATAACTGTTGACTGTGGAATTGCTGATATTGAAGTTTTAAAAGAGGTTTCTAATTTAGGGTTTGATGTTATAGTGACCGATCACCATGAGCCGGTTAATGGATTGCCGGAAGTAACGGCTGTTGTTGATCCCAAAAGAAAAGACTGTTCTTATCCCAATCCCAACTTAACGGGAGCAGGGGTTGCCTTTAAAGTTATTCAAGGAATCCTTTCTAAACAAAGATTTAATATTCCTGAAGGACATGAGAAATGGCTACTTGATCTGGTTGGTATTTCAAATGTTTCAGATTATGTTCCTTTGGTTGGAGAAAATAGAGTTCTTACTCATTATGGACTTTTAGTTTTAAGAAAATCTCCAAGATCGGGTTTAGTAAAACTTTGCAGAAAGTTAAATCTCTCTCAGACAAATCTTACAGAGGATGATATAGGTTTTATGATCGCTCCCAGATTAAATGCTGCTTCAAGAATGGGGAGTTCGGAAGATGCTTTTGTTTTACTTTCCACTTACGATGAAGCTGAAGCTAATAGAGTTGTTTCAAAATTGGAAAAAGTAAACAATGAACGTAAGGGGGTTGTAGCTTCTATTGTAAAAGAAGTAAAAAAAAATAATGAAGTGTTGGAAGGTAATGATGTCATTGTTACGGGCAATCCCAAATGGAGACCTTCACTTTTAGGATTGGTTGCTAACTCTTTGGCGCAAGAGTTTTCAAAGCCTGTTTTTCTTTGGGGTAGAGATGGCTCTCAGGTAATAAAAGGATCGTGCCGTTCCAGTGGGGGTGTGGATGTTTTGAATTTAATGAGTTCTGTTGAAGGTGTATTAAAGCAGTATGGGGGACATAAGTTTGCCGGAGGTTTTTCAGTTGATTTTGATCAGGTTCATACTCTTCGGGATGAATTGAATGTTGCTTATAAAAAAAATGACGTTGTTCTAAAAGAAGAGTTGAAAGAGGTTGATGGAGTTCTATCTCTTGATGATGTAAATATTTCAATGTTTAGAAAGTTAGAGAAGTTCTCTCCTTTTGGAGTTGGTAATCCTAAACCTGTTTTTAAGTTTTCCAATGTTTTAATAAAAAATATAAAGTTATTTGGAAAACAGAAGGAACACATTGAACTTGTTTTTGAAAACAGTAAAAAGGTAGATGTAAGATCTATTGGTTTTTTTATGAAGCTTGAAAGTTTTGATCGGAAAGTTGAAGAAGGAAGCAGAGTTGATCTTATTGCTACAATGGAACTTTCTTATTTTAAAGGAAGACCGGAGTTAAGACTAAGAATAGTAGATATCTGTTAAAATTTTAATAGGTTTATAAGTTATAAATTAAAAATGAAAAATATTGAAGAACTCAAACATGTAACAAAAAGAACATCAAACAAAGCAATGGTTTTAGTTTTAAATAACGGTGCTGTTATAACACCTGAAGCTGAGGCTATGTTACAAGCGCTCCACTCTCGTTCGGTTGGCGGGATTAAGAGTCATTTGAAAACACTCAAAAAAACAGGATCAAGTAAATTTATGTCAACTTATTATGTTGGTTATGGACATAAATCAATTGGTGACCTTGGAAGTGCTACTGTTTTCGTTGAAGGTATTTCAATGTTGGCAGCTAAAGCAATTCAAGATTGGCCTTTGTATAGTGGCCAAGAAGCTTCAACAAGATATATTGATTTTGCCAATCAACCTTTTATGGATCCCTTAGGTAACAAGAAGAGTGAAAAGATAATGGAAGATTGGAGAAAGTTTTATCTTAAGGGGTTGAAAGAAATGAACGAAGTTATAAAAGAACGTTTTCCTAAAAAAGAAGATGAAGATGAGAGAGTATATAATAAAGCTATCAAAGCCAGATCTTTTGATGTTATGAGATCTTTTCTTCCAGCCGGAGCGGTAACCAACATTGCATGGCATAGTAATCTTCGTCAGTTTGCTGATAAGTTGCCTTACCTTCGTCATCATCCTTTGTTTGAAGTAAGAGAAGTTGCTTTAAAAATAGAAGAGGCATTAATAAAAACTTTTCCAAATTCTTTTAGTAAAGAAAGGTATAAAGAAACAGAAAGATATATTGAACAGTTGGTAAATAGGTTAAATTATTTTAATGACCCCAAACCTGTGGAGATTGAGATGTTCAATGATCTTATAGATAGAAAAATGCTTAAGGAATATAGAGAAGTGTTTAAGGATAGACCGATTAAAACAGAACTTCCAAAAAGTATTGCTGAGTGTGGTACTCTGGGTTTTCGTTTTCTTTTGGATTTTGGATCTTTCAGAGATATTCAAAGACACAGATCGGTAACTCAAAGAATGCCTCTTTTGACTACAGAACACGGTTTTTCTTCTTGGTATCTTAACGAGTTAAGTTTAGAACTTAAAAAAGAAGCGGAGGGTTTAATAAAAAAACAAATTAAAAACATAGAAGGATTAAAAACAACATCTGAAGTTAAACAGTATTATGTCGCTATGGGATTTCAGACTACAAATAGATTAGTTGGCGATCTCCATGCTCTTACTTATTTGATAGAACTAAGGTCTTCCAGATTTGTCCATCCGACTTTAAGAAAAAGAGTTTTGCAAATGGCTGATATTTTAAAGAGTAATTTTAAAAATGAAAAGTTGGTTTTTCATTTAGATCCGGAACCTGATAGATTTGATATAGGTCGCGGTTTACAAGATATAGTACGTCGTAAGTCTTAATTTTTATGAATGATAAAAATAAAGAAATAGTAGTTTTTACTGACGGATCTTCTAGAGGTAATCCCGGACCGGGTGGATGGGGAGCGGTTTTAGTTTTATCTGGGGAAAAAAGAAAAGTTGTAGAAATGGGAGGAATGGATAAGTTGACAACAAATAATAGGATGGAAATGACGGCTGTTATAGAGGTTTTAAAATATATTACAGATTTATATAAAGATAACTTTTACTCTGTAGTGATCTATACCGATTCAAGTTATTTGATCAAAGGAATAAAGGAGTGGGTTAAATTGTGGGAGAAGAATAATTGGAAGAAAAAAGATGGAGAGTCGGTAAAAAACGAAGATCTTTGGAGAAAGTTAATTTCATTTAAAGAGAAAACTGATATTTCTTGGGTTCATGTAAAAGGTCATGCCGGAATTTCGGGAAACGAAAGAGCGGATGAAATAGCTTGTGCTTTTGCTGATGGTAAAGAGGTGAATTTAAGAAATGTTAAATATGAAGATTATGGTGTTGATTTACTTTCTCTTGAACAGAGTTCAGTTTCAATTAAAAAAGAAAAAAACTCATCTAAAAAAGCATACTCTTATGTAAGTGAAGTAGACGGAAAAGTTTTAACTCATAAAAGTTGGGATGAATGTAAAAAAAGAGTAGAAGGGGTATCAGGGGCTCGATTTAAAAAGGTTTATTCTCCAAAAGAGGAGGATGAGTTGATGAAAAAGTGGTCGTTTTAGAACGGTTTTTTCGGATGTTTAATATGATTATAAAAATAAAAAGAATAAAATAAATCGTTACAACCCATGTAATATGAAAATTTATTTTGAAACTACTTATTGGAATCAGGTCTAAAATTTGGGAAGTTTGAATTATTAACTCTAAACTTAAAAAAGCCGGAAAGGCAATTAAGTTTCCAAGAAGAGAAGAAAAATTTCCTAAAATAGCCGCCGAGAAACTACTTATTATAATAATTGGAAGAATAGGTACAGCTATTAAATTAGCTATCGGGGCAGAGAGAGATACAATATTAAAATTATAAGCAACTATTGGTAGGGTTGTTAAGTGAGCTCCTGTTGATACCGCCAGCATTGATATTAAACCTTTTTTAAAAGATATTGCGGATGTATCTGTATTAAAGAAAGAATTTTCTTTACCCAGTAAATCTTCAATATGAGGAGTTAAAGAAAGTATTCCTAAAACAGCTAGAAATGACAGTTGAAAACCTATGTCTCTAACAAGAAGTAGAGGATTAAAAATAAGCATTAATATAGCGGCAATAAAAAGAGCTCTGGGTGCGTTATAAACTTTTCCGATCTTAAAAGCAAATAAAAATATCAAGGCCATTATTCCGGCTCTAATAGCAGAGGAAGGTGCTCCGACAAAAATAACAAAAAGTATTATAAAAAAAGAAGTAATATAAAAAGATAGATCTCTTTTTGTTTTTAAAAAACAAGATAAAAAGATAAGAAATATACCGGCAATGATCGTAACATGTAATCCTGATATAGCTATCATGTGTCTTATTCCGGTTGAACTAAAAAGCTCTCCTATTTTATCAGGAACTCTATCTCCATCTCCTAAAAGCATTGCTCCAGTTATAGTGTTGTGAGGATATGAAAGAGAGGAACTTAAAGCTGAACGTAAAGAGTCTTTAAAATGGAAGACAGTTTTCATTAAGGAAAAACCTCCTTCTTTTTTAAGTTCAATTTTTGGTAAATATATAATGGCATCAATTCCTTCTTTCTTAAGATAGGCTTTATAGTTAAAATCATCAAAAACAGGAGGTTTTTTTAAATCTCCATTTATTTTAAGTAATGATCCATAGGTATATTTTGGATAAGGAAGGGTTGTGAGTAAAGCCTTTTTTTCATCTTTTAGTAAAACTGTGTATCTGGTAAGACCGTTTGCCATTTCAGCTTCAGATATAATTTTAACAGTTTCGTTCTTTAGTTCTCTGTTTAAGTTTATTTCAGACGTATAAGAGTAAATATCGGTGTGTGTTCCTCCTAACCATAAACCCAGTGAAAATAAAAGGATAGAATAAAAAAATATAGGTGTTTTTAAATTAGAAAGGACATTAGTAGTTATTAGTATTGAAAAAAAGATTAAAATAGAAAAAAACAAAGGAAAAATAAAATCAAAAACAGAAAATAAATAGATCCCAAAGATAAAACCTAAACCAATTGGTAAAAAAAAATTAATAAAAAAATCCATGTTAGTATAAAGTTGTATGAAAATAGAAAATATTTTCTTCTTTAATTATACATATTATACATTTTTAGTTTTACTATTGATATTATTAAACTTTTTGGTTTATTTAATAATTTTTATTGAAGAAACACGACCAGATCTTAAGGTTAGTTTTTTAGATGTTGGACAGGCTGATGCTACTTTAATTGAAACCCAAAATGGAAACAGGCTTTTAATAGATGCCGGTGGAGGAGAATCTACTCTTTTTTCCATAATAGAATTTCTTCCTTTTTATGATCAAAGTATTGATGTTGTTTTAATAACCCACCCTCATTCAGATCATTTAAACGCCTTACCTTTAATGTTAGATTTTATAGACGTTGATGTTGTAATTGATTCCGGATCGGGTCACTCAACTGGAGTTGTGGAAAGTTCTAATATAGCAATTAAGGATATGGGAGTGGATAAAATTTATGCCAGAAGAGGAATGGTGATTAGATTAAGTGAAGATGTTTATTTACCAATTCTTTTCCCTGATAGAAACACTCGTTTTTTAGATCCTGATAATGCTTCTATTTGGGCTAAATTAATACATGGAAACAGTTCTTTCCTTTTTACCGGTGATTCTTTTTCTCCAGTTGAAAGATACATGGTGAGTATTGACGGAGATGCTTTGAAAAGTAATGTTTTTCAAGCTGGACATCATGGATCCAGAACTTCAAATAGTTTAGATCTATTAGAAACAGTTTCACCTTCTTATGTGGTGGTGTCGGCAGGAAGTAATGGATATTATGAACATCCCCACAAAGAAGCAATGAAAAGTTTTATTTTTACGGAATCTGAGATCTTAAAAACTTTTAAAGAAGGAAATATTGTTTTTATTTCTGATGGTGAAACTGTAGAAATAGTTAACTAAGAGTATTGATATTAAAAAAGCCATTTTTATAATGGCTTTTTTATATAATTCCGGCTTCTTTAAGGGTTTTGTAAGCTCCGTTTTTTTGAAGAGTTTTTAACCCCTTGGTTGAAATTTCCACGGTTACTGATCTGTTTAATTCCGGTATATATATACGTTTTTTTTGAATGTTTGCTTTTCTTCTGGTTTTTCCGGTTGGATTAAACTGAGTAGCACGAACACGGTTTGAGTATTTACCACCCACCTGACTGCTTTTTTTAGTTATTGGACAGATTTTAGCCATATCTTTAATTTAACGAAAGTTATGTTATCATAAGAGTTCTGAAATGTAAATATAATATATATGGAATTTATTTTTATAATAGCAATTTTAATTCTTTCTATAGTTATTCATGAGTTAGCTCATGGGTATGCAGCTTTAGCTCAGGGAGATCCTACAGCTAAATATGCCGGTAGGCTTACTTTAAATCCTATCAAACACCTTGATCTGGTCGGTTCTTTTATTGTTCCGTTTGTTTTGTATCTTTTACCGGCAAATGTTATTTTAGGTTGGGCAAAACCTGTTCCTTATAATCCATATAATCTTAAAAATCAAAAATGGGGAGAGTCTTTAGTTGCGATCGCAGGACCGGCTTCAAATATTTTAGTGGCAATGTTTTTTGGTTTGGTTATTCGTTTAGGAAGAGGACTTATTTCTGAAGAGATAATCTTTTTAGCCGGTTTGATCATTATTATAAATATAATTTTAGCTTTATTTAATCTGATCCCAATTCCTCCTTTAGATGGTTCAAAAATACTTTTTGATATTTTACCTAATTCTATAAAGGTCTCGGAGGCAAGGATGTTTCTTGAAAGATACGGGATATTAATAGTTTTTTTTGTTATTATTTTAGGAGGAGGTTTTGTTTTTTATTTATTATCAGTATTTCTTTCTATTCTGTTTTATGTATTTACAGGAGATCCGAATCTTTTGTATGAAATAGTACAAAGATTTTTTAGCGGTTAATTAAAGAAATTTGTTTTTTAATGTAAAATAAATTTTCAAAAAAATTTGATTTTTTTGAAAATTTGTACTAATCTGTTACTTACTTATATAAAATTGTATTTTGTATTATAGTTAATTTTAATTTTGTGTTAGGAATTATTTATTATTAGTTTATGGCGACAACAAATCAGTTAATAAAAAAAGGAAGAAAAAAGGTTACAAAAAAATCAAAAGCCGTAGCTTTGGCTAGGGGTTTTAATACACGTAGAAACAAACCTACTTATTATTCGTCGCCTTTTAAGAGAGGTGTTTGTATAAGAGTAACAACAAAGAATCCCAAAAAACCAAACTCCGCTATACGTAAAGTTGCCAGGGTTAGATTAACTAATGGAATGGAGGTGACAGCTTATATACCCGGAATTGGTCATAGTTTACAAGAACACTCTGTTGTACTTGTTAGAGGAGGTAGAGTTAAAGATATTGGACTTCGTTATACAATAGTGCGTGGTAAATTTGATGCCGGTGGAGTTCAAGGTCGCAAAAAGAGTAGGAGTTTATATGGAACTAAAAAGAGTTAATAATATATGAGAAGACCAGTTAAAAAAAGAGAATCAATAAAACCTGATTATCGTTATGGTTCTGAAAAGGTGGCCAAGTTCATTAATTATTTAATGATTGATGGTAAAAAAAATGTAGCGAATAAGATCGTGCATATGGCTTTTGAGGAAATTAAAAAAGAAACAGGAACAGACGAGCCTTTGGAGGTTTTTTATGCGGCTGTTAAAAATGCCAGTCCGGTGATGGAGGTTCGTTCTCGTAGGGTTGGAGGAGCAAGTTATCAGGTTCCTAGAGAGGTTAAACCTAATAGAAGACAGACCGTAGCTATGAAATGGATAATAGAGGTGGCTAGGTCAAGAAAAGGAACTCCTATTTATAAAAGTTTGGCTTCAGAGATTATTCAGGCAAGTAAAAATGAAGGAGATGCTATAACAAAGAAAGAGAATACTCACAAAATGGCGGAAGCTAATAAAGCATTTGCTCATTTTGCTTGGTAAATTATTAATATTTAAAATTATTTTAAAATGGCAAGAGATTTTCCATTAGAAAGAGTAAGAAATTTTGGCATCATAGCCCATATTGATGCCGGAAAAACAACCGTTAGTG
>CAZLGQ010000015.1:0-12761 GCA_964559575.1 uncultured Candidatus Saccharibacteria bacterium
ATTTCTTTCCTTTTCTTCTTTGGCTTTTTTCATTTCTTCTTTTACCTTTTTTAAGATCTCGTTTTTTATTTTTTTATTCGCTTTTAAGAATTTACGAGCAGCATCGTATCCTCTTCCCAGTTTTTCTTCTTCGTAACCATAAGATGACCCTGCTTTTTTTACTATCCCGTACTTTTCTCCCAAGGCAAGTATTTCTCCTTCATGGGATATTCCTTCGTTGTACATAAGATCAAATTCGGTCTGTCCAAAAGGGGAGGCAACTTTATTTTTTACCACCTTAACTCTAACTCTTCCACCCATTATTTCTTCACCTTTTTTGATCTGAGCAATTCGGCGTATATCCAATCTTACTGAAGAATAGAATTTCAAAGCCTTTCCTCCGGGTTGGGTTTCCGGAGATCCGAACATTACACCTATTTTCATTCTTATCTGATTAGTAAATATAACAGTAGTGTTTGTTTTTGCTGTTATGGCAGTAAGTTTTCTTAGAGCTTGAGACATAAGTCTGGCCTGTTTTCCTACATGCTGTGCCCCCATTTCACCTTCTATTTCATCTTTAGGTGTAAGTGCGGCAACTGAGTCAACTACTACTACATCTATATTTCCCGATCTTACAAGACTTTCAACTATCTCTAAGGCCTGTTCACCTGTGTCGGGTTGAGATATTAGTAGATCTGATACATTAACCCCGATCCTTTTTGAGTATTCAGGATCCAGTGCGTGTTCTGTGTCTATAAAAGCTGTAACACCTCCTTTTTTCTGTGCTTCGGCAACTATATGGAGACATAATGTGGTTTTACCACTGGATTCCGGTCCATAAACTTCTATTATTCTTCCTCTGGGAATTCCTCCTATCCCTAAAACCGAATCAAGACCGATTGAACCGGTTGATATGGAGTCAACATTGACTTTAGGTCTTTCTCCGAGCTTCATTATAGCTTCTTCTCCGAACTTCGTTTTTATTTCTTCTATAGTATTATCAAGAGACTCGTCTTCTTTTTTTATTTTTTTCTTACTGGTTTCTTTTTTGGGCATTTTTATTGGTTATAAATTTCTAAATACTCAATATCTTCAATAGGTAAAAAATCAGATCGATAGGTTGTACCTTCTCGTCTGGACTTAATATATTCTTGGGAAAGTTCTTTTGAAAATACTGAATCACTTGTAACAGACCGATGTATCTTTGTACTTCTATCAAATCTGTCCCAAGCCTCAATTTCTATTATAGTATGACGTCCTATTATAGGCAATTTTTCTTTGAATTCTCCTTGAGGGGTTATAAAAATAGGGGATCCGTTTAAGTTTATTTTGGAAACATTTTTAACTTTTCCTTTAACTGTAAATATATTATCTTCTATCTTTTGATATTCTTCCGGGTACTCTACCTTAATTATGGGTCCTTTTATAAGATTCTGTGCTTGAATATATCCATAAATTCCAAAAAGTATCAAGATACATATAACTATAGATATCTTGATTCTTCCTTTCCATCTATTAGTGGTCATATTTAGTATTGATTTTTATGATCACCGGTTTCGTATTGACCGTGATCTTCAGGTTTATCCAAAACCTCCCTTGGTTTTGCTCCGTTTGCCGGACCAATTACACCTCTTTCTTCTAACATATCCATAAGTCTGGCTCCTCTGTTGTATCCTATTTTAAATTTTCTTTGTAAGAAGGAGGTTGAAGCTTTACCGGCTTCTATAACAACCTCTCTTGCTTCTTCGTACAGTTCATCTTCTTCGTCTTCATCATTACTGTCATTAAAGATAGAACCTCCATTTTCTTTTTCGTTTATTGCAAGATCAAGTTCTTCATCTATATCTCCTTGGTAGTTCTTTCTTATGAAAGAAACAACCTTTCTAACTTCATCTTCTGAGATAAATGCTGACTGTATTCTTTTTGGTTTTGACATTTCTCCCGAAAGATAAAGAAGGTCACCTGAACCCAAGAGGCGTTCTGCTCCTCCTGAATCAAGGATCGTTCTGGAATCTATTTGAGAGGCAACTTGAAGAGCGATACGTGCCGGAATGTTTGCTTTAATAAGTCCGGTTATAACATTAACTGAAGGTCTCTGAGTGGAGAGTATAAGGTGAATACCTACCGCACGACTCATCTGTGCCAGTCTTACAATAGAGGCTTCTAACTCTCTAGGGTAGGCCGCCATAATATCGGCAAGTTCATCTATTATTATTACAATATAAGGCATTGTTTCAGGTAGATCTGAAGGATCTCTTTCTTCTTCATTCTTTTCTTTGAATTTCTTTCTTGCGGGTTTTACAACTCTTTCGTGATACGACTCTATATCTCTGGTTCCTTCGGCTTCAAGTATATCGTACCTTCTATCCATTTCTTTTGCCGCCCATTTTAGTGCTTTTATAGTGTCTTTAGGATTTGTTATAACCGGTGTTAAAAGATGAGGGATCTTATTGTAAGAAGTGAGCTCAACTCTTTTAGGGTCAACCATTATGAACTTTAAATATTCAGGTGAGTTTCTATAAAGCAGGGAAGTTATTAAGGCGTGAATGGTAACACTTTTTCCGCTTCCTGTTGCCCCGGCGATTAGTATATGAGGCATCTTGGCTATATTTGCATAATGCATTTCTCCGGCCACGTCTCTTCCTAAAGCAACCAATAAAGATTTATTTGAAGAGGTAAATTTTTCTGATTCTAAAAGGGTTCCTAATCCCACCGTTGATTTTGATTTATTGGGTATTTCTATTCCTACCAAAGACCTTCCGGGAATCGGTGCTTCTATTCTTAATGGGTGAGCCGCAAGAGCTAAAGCCAGATCGTTTTGGAGTCCTACTATACGAGACAGTTTTACTCCTTCTGCCGGTTTTAGTGAGTAACGTGTAACACTTGGTCCGACTGATACTTCATCCATTTCAACCTGAACACCGAAATTAGCAAGAGTTCTTTTTATGATGTTTGCACTTGCTTTAACATCACCAACTCCGGGTTTTCCGCTATCTGATTTTAAAAGAGATGTTGGTGGAGTATTGTATTCATACATTATTCCTTCCGAGTGAAGACGGGCCTCCATCTCTTCTTCTTTATTTTTATTTTTTGTGTTTTTCCATTTTTCTGCCATACCGGAAAGGACACCTTTTTTATCTGAAGGTCCCTCTTTGTTCTCTTCTTCAACTTCAACTTCTTTTTTGTTTTCTTTTTTTACAACCTCCTCCTCTTCTTCCTCTTCCTCGTCATCGTCTTCCTCCTCTTCATCATCTTCATCTCCATCTTTTTTCTTTAATGGTTTTTTGAACCAGTTGAAAAAACCGGATAAATGTTCAAAACGCAAGGCCGTATTAAATATTATAAACACCGATATTAACATCAGAGCTATTAATATTATTAGGCTGGCATAGAAATCAAATAACCACTCCAAAGGGGAGGCTATCCAACTTCCTATTAAACCTCCTCCGTTTTCTTCTGTTATTAATCCAGCCAAGCTTACTCCGGATATAAAGAAAAGAATGGATCCGATCACATGTATTTTATTAAAACTGTTTTCTAGGCTTCTAAGCAGAGTTATTCCGATAAATATTAAAACCAGAGGTATAAGAAAATAACCTCCACCAAAAAGTTTTGTTAACCACCTATAAGAATGAGAACCTGCTACTCCTCCGAGATTAAAAGCGGAAAGTATAAAAAAGATAGAGACAACAAAAGCGGTTACCGAAACAATAGCTCTAACCGTCTCTTCTTTTAATGTAGGTTCTTTTTTTTCTTCCTTCTTTTCCTCTTTAACTTTATCCTTTTTTTCTTTTTTCTTTTTTTTCTTTGCCATTTTTTTCGGTCTTTTAATTCTGTTTAATACTAACAAATATGGCAAACATTACTTTGTTTACGTAAAAATATTCATATTTGCCATTTAATTAACTATAACATAAAAAATATTTGTTTTTTATTATTTTTAATATGAATTTTAATACTGCATTAATATTAATTTTATAGTTTTCTTATATCAAGAATATCTCTAAGAGTATTTAGATATTTTGACTTTGAGTTATATAAAAAATAAAGAATATCAAAGACTGTTAGTAAAAGACTTGCTTTTTGTCTTTTAGGGTATATAATGGACAAAAATGACAGAATATGGTATAAAAGACAAATAAGGAATTAAAAGACATGGAAAAAGACTTAAAAAGACAAATATATAAAAGACATATGGAAGAGCAAGAAAATGATAAAAACAAAGATAATATTTTTAAGAAAGCTATAGAAAAAAAAGATAAGCATATAGTTGAATCTTTTGATTCAGATGACCATTTTGTTTATCTTTACAAAAAGACAGAAAGACTGATTATGGCGACCTATATGGTAACGGACGTTATGTCTGATTCAGAACCTATTAAAAGTCAAATAAGAAAAATATCTATAGGACTTCTATCAGCCTTATTTCTTTTAAAAGACGAAACATCTCTAGACAAAGCCGTGATGAATGTACAAGAGGTGGTTCTTAAGGTTGTGTCGCTTTTGGATGTTGCTTATGTTACCGGAAGGATAACAGAAATGAACGCCTCAGTTTTAAAACGTGAGTTTAAAAATCTTCTTGAGTACATACGCCTTTCGGTTGAAAAGAAAAAATCTTCAGGGGGAACCGTTTCTTTATCTTCTTCTTTTTTTGATATCGATACTAAAGAGGACGGAACTATTTTTACAGGATCCACTCAAAAAGATGATCCTTCAAGTACCTCTTATGGTTATGATGTTTCCGATTCAAATAATAGGTTTGATAATTTAAAAGATAAAGATACGACTAAAGAACAATCTAAACAGTTTTCTTCTGGTTTTAAGAGTAAAAAAAGCCACTCACGTCCTTCTGGTTACATTGGAAATGTAGCTAAAAATGAACGTCGTGCAGCTATTTTTAATCTTTTAAGAGAAAAGAAAGAAATAACAGTAAGAGATCTTGCGTCTGTTGTTACGGACTGTAGTGAAAAAACACTTCAACGTGAACTTTTACAGTTGGTTGAAGAAGGAATATTAAGAAAAGAAGGGGAGAGAAGATGGTCCCGTTATTCTTTGGTTGTTTAGTTTAAAAACTAAACAAAAAATACTTTTAAGAAAAGCTTGAACTGATAACTGATCAGGTTTTTTGTTTTTTAAAAAAATGTATTTGGTTATCCACATTTTTTACTTTTTTTGTTTAACAAAAGGAATTATAATATCACTCAACGAGTGTAGTATGACTCGTTCATGCCGTTCATTGTAAATCTAATATATCGTTCTCAAATTTACCTCAGTCTGCTTAGATTTAAAGCATTATTTTAGAGTTTACTTAAGTTTTCTCTAATGTTATTATAGACTCAGAATCTAGACTGATCATTTCATAAGTATTGATCTATTTTAGTTTTCTGTGTAGCAATATTAAGTAACTTGCATTAAAGCTTATCTTTGCGTACACTTAAAAGTATTGTAGATGTATTTGAGAATACGATTAATACGATTGTGTTGGATGTTCGGTTTATGTTCATTGACAAAAGAATAAAAGAACAAGCATACGTTGAGCTTGGCGCTGACGTAAGGCAAAATGTTCAAACTCTCTTTTTAATTAAAAACTATTAATTAAAGAGATTAAAACGGAGGTAACGATTGGTCTGTTGAATCTTCGTTTTCTTCCGGTTTTGTTAGGTGGTACGTTTAATATGCAAACGTCCCAACAAAGTTGTAATTGCATACATTGATCAGTTTATGCATTTCACCGAAAGGAAGCACTGTCCCGTCAACGACTGAAATGGAAGAATGATCGCACAACCCGTGCAACTACTCCCGTTACTTGGTGTCGACGCCGATCGTTTGATCGGTTAGAAGTAAACGGGATAGTGAAATTATTAACAAGTTAAAGATACGCTTTACACCGTGCTATCTTTAGATTATAAACCGGTCGACTTAGTTTCTGTCTTCTTTATCTTAAAGAAGGTTAGGGACTTGGAAGGCCTTAATGCTTTTTGCGCTTCTTTCTTTATAAGTAATCAAGGGGCGTAACGAGTTAATATTTAAATTAAAAGTTATGAGTACAATAATACAGAGCAAGAAAACGCTTCTGACCGTAGTTGTTGGAACCGCAGTAGCCGCAGTTTTGGTTCTCGGTTCTTTTGCAGCTCCGGCACAAGCGCTAACTCAAGAACAGATCGATTCAATTCTCGGACTTCTTGAATCTTTTGGTGCTGATGAAGCAACTATGTCTAACGTAGAAGCAGCACTTACAGGTGAGGAAGCTCCTACTCCGGATCCTACTCCAACCCCAACTCCAGTTGAAGAACTCTTCACTAGAGACGTGAGTGTTGGAAGTAGTGGTGCTGAAGTAAAAAGACTTCAACAGTGGTTGAATGACAACGGATACACTGTAGCTTCTTCAGGAGCTGGTTCTCCTGGTAACGAAACCGAGTACTTTGGTGAACTTACCAGACAGGCTGTAGCCGCTTACCAAGCAGCTAACAACATTGAACCAACTGCCGGATACTTTGGTCCTAAAACCAGAGCCGCTGTTAACGCTGAAATAGAATCAGTTGATCCAGTTAACGACGAACCAGTTAACGACGAACCAGTTAACGACGAACCTGCTAATGATGAACCTGTTAACGATGAACCTGAGGTTGGACGTGAAGGAACCATCAGTGCAGAAAGAAGAGGTGACTACAGAAATGTAGAAGTTGGTATGGCTCAAACAAGAAACGTAGCAACTTACAGAATAGAAGCTGATGACTCCAGAGTAGATGTTCAAAGAATTGATATCTACGTAGGTGGAGATAATGATCTTAAAGATCTTAGAAGTGAAATAGATCACATGGCTTTGAAGGTTGGAGGTGAAACTGTTGCAGAAACTCCTATCAACCGAAGTACCATTGGAAGAGACGATGACTACATCCGCTTTGGTGGACTTAGCATTAATGTTCCAAGAGATGGACACACCGACTTTACTATTGAAGTGACCGTCGCTGATGAAGAAAGTCCTGATCCGGATGAATTTGAAATCGGTCCTATATCAGGATCAGAAAGTCAAGGTGCTATAAGAGGAGTTGATACTGCAGGAATCAACATTTATGCTGACGCTACCAACTTCGTATCATTTGAACTTACAGGTGATGTAGAAGGTGAGCTTGAAGCTAGTAGAAATGCCAACACTCCTGACGAAGGACTTGTTGTTATTGATGAAGGAAGCTGGGAAGAGGTTCATCTTTTGAGCTTTGACATTGAAGTATCAGAAGATGATGTTGATCTTGAAGACATAACCGTAACCTTAACTGAAACAGTTACAGATGGTGATTGGGGAGATATAGAAGGTTATGTACAAGACCTTATCCTTAAAGAAGGTAACACTGTACTTGAAACAGTAAGTGCTACCAGTGGAGAAAATGAATTTATTGATCTAGGTCTTGAACTAGCTGAAGGAGAGGTTGTTACCATGGATGTATATGCAGAGGTCAGAATTGATGATGAAGAATTAGAAAATCAAGGATTCGCTCTTAAGGCTGAAGTTCTTGCTGATGAAAATGAAGAAATCGGTTACGACATGATGGATAACGATGTTCATCTTAGCGGAAATGCCAGAGGTTATAATCAAGGTATCTACATAGTAGCTCCTAGCGCTCAACTTTCTGCTTCCAGTATCGTAAGATCTGGTGAGAATAATGAGTATGGTGAAGCTTCTATGAGCATTGATGTAACAGCCGTAGGAGGAGACATTTACTTCACTGAAGAAGGATTACAGTTTGTAGATCAAGGAGAAGATTCTGGAGAATGGGATGTTAACTATGACCTAAGTAATCTTGATGAACAAGATGATCTTAATGAACTCTATGGTGGATCATATGATGGTAATTCTGGCTTAGCGGCAACTACAACGGTTTACTTACTTGAAGAAGGTGAAACCGAAACCGTTTCCTTCAATGCTGAAATTGAAGATGCTAATGCTTGGGTAAGTCTCAAAGTTGAAAACATTTGGTGGTGGACCGTAGATGAAAGTGGTAGTGCTTTCGAATTCTTGTTCACCGATGATATGGAAGATGTTGACGCACTTGAAACTGACGAAGTTAGAGTTAGAGACAGTGTTTAATTATAGTAATATTTCTATCTTTAACCTCTTAGGTTAGTTAAAAGAAATATTAGCAAAAACCCGCACCCTTTGGTGCGGGTTTTTTGTTTGCCTAAAATCCTAAAACCCCAACCCCAACCTCAACAACCCAAGGAAGCCACAACCCGGCAAAGTCTTAAATCTGGGGAAGTCAGACTTCCCCAAAACCTCAATCAAACCCCAATAGTCTAGGAAATCACACTCTGGGGAAGTCAGACTTCCCCAAAATACTTTCATAAAACACAAACTATTTTAATTCTGATCCTGGGGAAGTCAGACTTCCCCAGACTGTCTTCCACAGGTATGTGCTTTTCTTGGTGTATAAATATTAATATAATATCTATATGCGAAAAGAACCTTATGCCGTTGGTAGTATAGTTCATGTTATAAAACGAGGTGCCAGAGGCTTGGAGATCGTTTATGACTCTGGAGATCGTTGGCGGTTTCTTTTAATGTTGAGACATTTAAATGACAAACATCAACCAAAAGATTGGCTTCGTGATATTACAAAAGAGGACCTGATTAAAACACTTCAGAGGCCTTCATTTTGGCCCGAACAGAAGCGTTTAACTAAGATCTTGGGGTTTTCTTTGTTGGATAATCATTTTCACCTTATTCTTGAAGAAATAGAGGATGGAGGTATAACTGATTTTATGAGACGACTTTGCGTAAGTATGACAAAAGGTTTTAACGAAAGATATGAAGAAAAAGGATCTTTGTTTCAAGGTGCTTTTAAGTCTGTAACTGTAAATTCTGATCTTCAACTACAACGTTTAGCGATTTATGTAATGGTCAAAAATACACTGGAAATGTATCCGGAAGGAGGGCTTAAAGGCGCTCTTAAGGATCTTGATACTGCTTGGGAGTGGGCGATAAATTACCCTTACTCAAGTTTAGGTAATTATGCTGGTAAAAGAACCTCAGTTATCCTTAATAAGGGTGTATTAGGAGAAATATTTCCTAAACCTGAGATTTTAAAGGAATTTGCTTTTGAGGTTATGAAAGATTATAAAAACGAACTAATTCTTCCTTTAGAAGGAGTAATTCTTGAAGAACCAACTATTTAAAATTCTATAAATTTAAAGAATTTATAGAATTTAAAGTTTTGGGGAAGTCAGACTTCCCCAAAATACTTCCATAAAAACACAAACGCTATTTTTAATTCTGATCCTGGGGAAGTCAGACTTCCCCAAAAATTACAAAACTTCAATGGTCTAGGGGGAGGGTTAAACCCTGGGGAAGTCAGACTTCCCCAAACGTTGTATGTTTATTATTTATCCACAAAGTTATCCACAGTTTGGGTTAAGTTATGAAATTTTTTTATTTATAAAAATTAAAAACAAAAGACAGTAAATTATGTCTCTTTTGTCCCTTACTAAACCCAAAATTATTAAACCAATATATCCTTATTTTTAAACGATCTTTAACAGACGTAAGAGACTAAAAGCTTCTAATGGACCGATTACGGACATGAACTGTGGATTACTTTATTTCTTTTATTTAAAAAAGCTAATAAAATAAAGGTTTTTTGATAAAACCGCTCAACAAAGCGGTAAAATAAATTTACTCCTATTGACACTCTTAAGATAAATGCTAATATATATTTAGCGCTTGTATTTGAAAGAAAGGACTCAATTACAAGTTAACTCAGAAATAACAAAAGCCTTTCTTCCGTCTTTAAATTTAAAAAAGAGGCGGGATTTTCTCTTGCAGTTTTTTTTACAGACATTTCTTTTGTTGGTCGGTACAAAAGTTTTTTATGGATGTAAGAAAAAAGCAAGATCTAATTATTAACTATTAATAAAATTAATCATGAAATCTAAAAATTTAACAAGATCAAAAAAGGTCTCTGTAATAACAACAGGATTATTGGTACTTGTTTTCCTTTTCGGTTTTTCCTTTACGGCACAAGCTCAGTTAAATCAAAATCAAATAAATTCAATTTTGGCACTTCTTCAGTCCTTTGGGGCTGATCAGGGGGTTATAAGTAATGTTGAGTCAGCTTTAACCGGAACTCCGGTTACAACACCGGTTCCTGTAGTAGAGATGTTTACAAGAGATCTTAGTTTGGGAAGTACCGGTGCTGATGTAAAAAGACTTCAAGAGTGGCTTAACAACAACAATTATCGTGTAGCAACTTCAGGAGCCGGTTCTCCGGGCAATGAAACCGAGTACTTTGGTGAAAGAACAAGAAGTGCTGTATCTTCTTATCAGTCAGCTAATAACATTTCACCAACTGTTGGATACTTTGGTCCTTTGACCAGAGCTTCAATAAACGCAAGAATCCAAGCCACTACTCCAACTACTCCAACTCCTCCCACAACCCCAACCCCTCCTCAGGAGCCAGGAGAAGAGGAACCTTCGGTTCCCGGAATGGAGGGAATGGTAAGCGTTGAGATCAGAGGAGATTATAGAGGTGTGGAGTTGGCTTTGGAAGAGACTAAAAAAGTAGCTATGTTTAGAATAAAAGCTGAAGATTCCGATGTTAGTGTTAGGAGAGTGGATATTTATGTAGAGGATGAACACGGTAGTAACTATGAAGACTCTCTTAGAAATTTCAGAGATGATATAGATAATTTAGCTCTTTATATTGGCGATAAAAAAATTGCCGAAACAGCCATTAATAGAAGTACTGTATCTAGAAGTGATGGTTATGTAAGGTTTGGTGGATTAAATATAGAAGTAAAAAAAGGCGGACATGTTGATTTAGCTATAGAAGTTAAATCTTCAGATTCTACTTCTTTAAAAAGCACATCTTATACAATAGGTCCTATGGAAAATGCGTCTATTAGAGCTGTTGATACTGCCGGAATAAACATATATACCAATTCTGTTTCCGGAAGACTTTTTAGGTTGGCCGGAAAAGTTGTTGATGATCTTGAGATCAGATCTAGAGATGATTCTCCTGAAGAAGGAAAGGTTGTAATAGGTAAAAATGCTTTTGAAAAGGTTGATTTGCTTGTTTTTGACTTAAAAAATGGTGATTCTGCAGTAGAAATAGAAAGTATTAAAGTTAGAATAGAAGGAGATTTTTCAGCTGATCAGGTTCAAGACATTCTTTTGTACGAAGGTAACACCTTAATAGATGCTGTATCTATAAGTTCTCCCGGAACGATTGCTTTTGACACTGATATAGAAATGAGTAGAAATGAAACGATCAAATTAAATGTTAAAGCTGATGTTAGGATAAAGGACGTTGATGAACAGGGGATTGAAATAAGAGCTGTTATAAATCAAGCAGATAATATTGGAGTGGGTTATGATCAAAGAGATGAGTTGGTTGATATAAAAAGAAATATTAACGGAAGATGGCAGTATGTTTATGTTAAAACTCCAACTATCAGTTTGAAAAATTCAAGCATTGAAAGAAGTGGTGATAAAAATGAATTTGGAGAAGCTTATATTAACCTTGATATAAAAGCTGTTGGTGGTGATGTTTACTTTACCAAAGAAGGTGTAAAAATAGTTGAAATCGCAGGTCAAAGCACATGGGATGAAAGAATTTCAATGGAATCACGATTTAGTGGTACGGCAGTTGACGATTTAGACGATCTTTTTGGTACAGATCCGGTAGTAGGTGGATCTGAGGGTGATAACGTTTATCTGTTAAGAGAAGGTGATACCGGAGTAATAAACATCAAAGCCGAAACCAAAGATGCTAATGACTGGATCAGATTAAAGGTGGATGAGATAAACTGGTGGGTAAAGGATAGTAAAGGAAAAGTATTTCACTTCTATTTTGATAGTGAAATAGAAAGTATTGATAAACTGGAAACAGAGAGTGTCAGAGTCAGAATATCTTAATGATATCTTTAGTAAAAAACCGCCAATAAAATGGCGGTTTTTTATTTTTCCACAAGATATTCACATGGATTTTAATAGACTATTTCTGTATACATCTTACAGAAAAACCCATATTCTTAGCTGCGGCTGTACGTCTTATACCCTCAGAGCTTCCCGGAATGATAGTTCTTCTCCAACCGGAAACATCTAAAGTTGAACTCCAAAAATTTGCACGATGGCCTATCCAACTGTAAATTCCACTGCTTAATCTATATCCTCCGGGAACCGCTCTGAAACCGTATTCGTTGAAGTTTCTTCTTTCTCCAATATTTTTATCTTTCCAAAGTTCAGCTTCTCCGGCTATTTTGGTGGCGATATTTTCTCCACGCCAGTAGATAAGGTCTATCTCTTCTTCACTTATCCCCATCTCTCTTTCAAACTCTTTCCAGTCGTCGTCGGTTGGTACATACCAGCCTTTGGGACATATTCCTTTATTTACGGCATATATATTGTATAAAGCACCGTATATATCACAGTTTTCTTTACTGTTGTCATAACAAGCATAGGCACCTTTGTTTTTGTTTCCGGCTTCTCTCCACGATTCGTTTGATATTGGTTTAGGTATTTTACTTCCGTCTGAAAATCTGGTTGTTTTTAGATTTTCTGCCATCCAACATCTTTCACCAATATCTATGATTTCATATGTGTTTCCTTCTATATCTGAAATTCTATCGGTTTTACAGATAGATGTTTTTTCATTGTTTGGGATGAAAAATATAAAGCTAATAATAACAGTTAAAAAAAGGGTTATAAAAAAAGATCTTTTTAAAAATATTTTATATATTTTCATATTCCTATTTCTTCATACACCTAACCGAAAGTCCATTGTTTTTGT
>CAZLGQ010000016.1:0-12154 GCA_964559575.1 uncultured Candidatus Saccharibacteria bacterium
TTATTTATTTTCATATTCCTATTTCTTCATACACCTAACCGAAAGTCCATTGTTTTTGTTCATATTAACTATCCTGTATATCCCTTTATTTTCAGTAAATATTTCACGACTTTTAGCGTTTTTTTCATCTTGTTCATCTGATGTCCAAAAGTTGGCATTTGAACCCAAATTACCATAATCTCCATAAGTACGGCGATATCCGGCAGGAAGAGCTTTAAAACCCGATATATCAAACTTTTCACCAAGTATTCCGTTTTTGTTCCATAGATCAGCTTTTCCGGCAAGCTTACTGCCTACATTTTCTCCCCTGTACCATTTTTTTTGGGTTTCTGTAATACTCATACCCAAATATTTCTCAATATTTTTCCAGTCTTTATCAGAAGGTATTTTCCAACCTTCAGGACAGAGCCCCGAAGGGTTAGTTACTGCATAGAAATTATATAAAAGACCGTATGTTTTTAACATCTCTTGGTCCGAGGATATCTTTTTTGATGGATAATAAAAAGGGAAGGTATGGTCATACAAAGCATAAGATCCTTCCGTATCAGACCACCATTCATTGTGATCTTTTATTTTTGGTATCGGAGTTCCGTCTTTATAAGTAGTTGTTTTTAGATTTTCTGCCATCCAGCACTTATTACCGATATAGATAGTTTTGTATGTATTACCGTCTATGTCGGTTACTGAATGCTTTTCACAGGCGTTTTTTTCAGAATAAACACTGTTTTTCGTATCTTTTTTAAATTCTACTGTTAAAAATAAAAGAAAAATGATAATTCCGATCAAAATTATAAAAATAATTGGTTTTCGAGGTGTTTTTAACATGTATTTCTTCTAGAAAATTAAAACACAGAAAAAAGATATTTAAAACTAAAACATAAATAAGATCAACAGCTTTTCCACAGGTTATACCTATTTACTGTAAACAGTTTGTTTTTAACAACTAAAAAGTTTTTAAAAACAACTTTAAAATGGTATATTTCTTTCATATAAGGATCATGGAAGATTTAGAAAAGTTTTTAAAATATTTTATTATAGCGGGTATATTTGCAATAGCGGTTTTGGTCCCTTTTGTTTTTTCAAATACTCTTTTCTTTCCTTACGTAGCCGGTAAAGCTATTTTTTTCAGGGTTGTTGTAACTATTTTAATTGGTGCTTGGATAATTCTTTTTTCTTTAAATAAGCGTTATTTACCTTCTTTTAACTGGATAACTATTACATTTTTATCTTTTCTGTTTTGGATGGCTATAGCTAATATATTTGGAGATTCTCTGTTTCATAGTTTTTGGTCCAACTTTGAAAGGATGGAAGGCTATTTAAATCTGATCTATATTTTTGTTTTCTTTTTGGTTTCAGCAAGTGTTCTTGAGAAAAAAACTTGGTTTAGCCTTTTTAAAGTTTCTATAATCACTGCTATCTTTATGGGTATTATTGCTCTGGGGGAGTATATGGAAGGAGTTAGTCGTGCAGATGGTCTTTTAGGTAATCCTATATATTTGGCCGGATATATGCTTACTCATGCCTTTTTTGCTTTTTATTTCTTTATTTCCAGAATAAAAGAAAATATTTATATAGCTATTTTTTATCTTTTTACTGCTTTATTTTTTATTTTAACAGTTTTGATTACAGGAACTAGAGGGGCAATGTTGGGTCTAGTTGTTGGTATGTTTTTTGCAACTTTGGCAATAGCCTTAAGAAAAGAAGAAAATACATGGATAAAGAGAGTTGCTTATGGAGGTCTTGGTATCTCTTTAGTTATTGGTGGTATTCTTTTTTCTATAGTTTTGGTTAATAATTATGAACCTATAAAAGATACTGACTGGACTTCATCTTTTAGAGAGGCGGTCAATGATGTTCCGGTAATGTCTCGTTTTTCAAGGATATCTTTTACCGAAGGTGATGCAAAAGCCAGATTTCTTCTGTGGGAGATAGCGGTTGACGGAATAAAAGAAAGACCCTTTTTAGGTAGAGGTCAGGGTAATTATATTAATCTTTTTAACTATAAATACAGACCGGAACTTTTTGAAAGAGAGACATGGTTTGATCGGTCTCATAATATCTTTTTGGAATGGGGGGTAGCAGGAGGAATACCCGGAATGCTTCTATATATAGCCATATTTATTGTATCAGTTTTTCTTTTGTGGAGATCAAAAGATACTGAATACTATACAAAAGTTATGTTTACAGCTCTTCTGTTAGCTTATGCCATTCATAACTTTTTTGTTTTTGATAATATAACGAGTTACGTATTTTTTGCTCTAATATTTGCTTTTATTGTTACTATTACAACTACTAATGACAGCGATGGTAATTCCAAACAAACAGACTCTCTGTTTTCCTTTGAAACCGTTAAGTTTGTTATTTTGCCTTTGGTTATAATATCTTTTTCTGTTTTAACCTACGGTGTTCATATAAGGTCTTTACAAGCCAATAGAATGATAACTCAAGGAATGTTGGGGATAGAGTGTGGAAAAACTCTGGGTAACGAACTTGGACGTGGTCAAATTACTCCGCAGTTTATTAATCAGGTTAGAGGTAGTAGGTGTGAGAGATTTTTACCTTCTGATATTTTTTCCGGTTTGAATCAAAATATAGAATATTCATCAAGGGAAATATTTGATCATATATTTATAGAATCTCTTAGTGAGTTTAAAAAAGCTAGAGAAATTTCTCCCATTGCTAAAATAGAATCTATTGAAATGCTTTCAACGAGAGCTTCTGATATTTTTAGATCAGAAGCCAGTGATAGTGTTAAAACGGAATTTTTAAAAATCATTGAAGAAGGTTTTGTTGGTATGACTAATGATCTAACAGAAAATACCAGATCTTTGATCTTTTTAGGGCATTTTTATCTATCTTTAGAAAGGAATGAAGATGCCATTGAGGTTTTTGAGTCTGCTTTAGAAACAGCTCCAAATAGACAGCATGTACTTTTACCTTTAGGTAGAAGTTATAGAAAAATAGGGGAGTATGAAAAAGCAAAAGAATCATATCGTCAGGCACATGAACTTGAACCCCGGTTTGTTGAACCGGCTTTAGGGTATGCAGCTTCTTTGCTTTTAGTTGGGGATGAAAAAGGTTTTGAAAAGGTTTTAGAAGATTTTTCTAGGGAGGACATTGTTTTTGAGAATTCATTTAAGAGTTTTTTGGTTGATATTGAAGAGTTTGAGTATTTGATTGATCTTCAAAAAGATAGAATTGAGATTTTATGGGAGGATTTTTCTGATAAAGATCTAAGCGAAGGCGAAATAAGAAGAATAGGTCAGGAATATGTAGATTTAATGAGATTTTATAAAGAAAACGGTGAAGATGAAAAAGCAAGAGATCTAGCTGATGGGTTAGTATCTAAAATTCCGGAACTTGAAAGATCTTTTAATGAGGTAATTGAAGAGTTGGAATTGTAAATAATAGTTGATTTTTAACAGTATAAATATTTTTTTTGTTATGGATAGAAAAATTTTTACTTTTATAAGTTTTTTAATGGTTGGAGTTTCTTTTATTTTATTTGTTTTATTTCTTTCAAGTGATATTGATCATACTCCTTATCCTTCTGAATCTAAAGATGACATTAATAAGTCTGTTTTTATTTCTTAATTTAGACCTTGATCTTTTATGAAAAAGATCTCTGAAAGTATAATTTTAATAGATAAACCTTCAGGAATAACTTCTTTTGACTGCATAAGAAGATTAAGACCTATTTTGGGAGTAAAAAAAATGGGGCATGCCGGTACTCTTGATCCTTTAGCAACTGGACTTATGATAATCGGGGTTGGTAATGAGGGAACAAAAAAACTAAATGATTTTAAGGGTCTGGATAAAACTTATGAAGTAAAAGCACTGTTAGGAAAAAAGACAGACACCGGAGATATTGATGGAGAGGTTATTGAGGAGTTGGAGGAGTTTGATATTGATATTAAAAAAGTTGAAAAAGTAATTAATGACCTAAAAGGAGAAAAAAGTATACCTGCTCCTTTGTATTCAGCTATAAAACATAAAGGGAAACCTTTGTATTGGTATGCTAGAAAAGGAAAGTCTGTTGAAGTACCTATAAGATCAATGGTGGTTAAAGAGGTTGATTTTTTGGGTATGTACAAAGAAAAAAATAAAGTTTTTCTTGATTTTTCATTAAAAGTTTCTTCCGGTACTTATGTAAGATCTTTAGTTGAAGAGGTTGGGAAAAGTTTGGGTGTACCAGCTACTCTTTATGCTCTAAGACGTAATTTTATTGGAGATATTTCTGTTAACGAAGCTTTTTCTTTTAAAGATCTGGAAAATAAAAGATCTTCAGAATAGATTTTTTGTTTAAAATATTGATTTAATATAAATCAATATTTTAAAACTGTTGTCAAATAAAAGTAAATATGTATTATGTAGGTACATGAATTTTAAACCCTACATCAAATTTTTAATAATTGGCGGAGTAGTAACCATTTTTTCTTTTGTGGTTTCTTCTTTGGTCTTTTCAACCATTTTTGCCAGCATTGAAAGAAAAGAGCCGGATGATAGATGCGGAGAGGTTTTTTTGGAATGGGATCCGGTAGAAAGAGCCAAGGAGTATGAGCTTTATAGAGATGATGAGCTTATATATAAAGGAGAAGAACTTCAGTTTTTGGATAGGTATTTAATAATGGGAGATACACACAGTTATAACTTAAAAGCAGTAAATAAAAGTGGAGAAAGCGAACTTTCCAGAACTAGTTCTATAACTGTTAGTAGGCCCTGTCCACCGGAAAGACCTGAAGATGTAGTTACTCATGATATGCCTTGTGGTGGTTATGTATATTTTGAATGGGAATCAGTTCCTAGAGCTACTGTTTATGAGGTAAGCAGGAATCCTGTTCCCGGATTTGCCGGTGGACCAAGGGATTGGATGGAAGAAAATACCGTTTACAGAGGTCCTGAAACAGAGTTTTTTGAAGGGGAATTAAAAGAAGGTGCTTGGTATTCTTACAAGATCAGAGCTGGAAATGATTCGGGTTGGAGTGAATGGACAGGAAAACTTATAAAAGCAAGTGATATCTGTCCACCTAGTACTCCTCTTCCTCCAAGGGAAAGATAATGTAAAAAATTAATATGATATCTTTAAATAAAAAAATATTGCCTTTTTCAAAGATTTTCTTTTTTCTGTTGTTTTTTCTCTTTATTTTTACGATCTTTGAAAATGAAGTTTTTGCCGGTGAAAAGTGTGGTCAGATAACCATTGATTGGACTGAGTCAAAAAATGCTGAAGAGTATGAGCTTTATAGAAATGGAAGGTCTGTATATTTAGGCGAGGATAATTCTTTTACGGATTCTGATCTGGTTTTTGGTCGTAATTATAGGTATAAAGTAAGGGCTATAAATAGAGCCGGAGTAAGTGATTTTTCCAATGAAGTTGTAATTAGAGCAGATACGGTCTGTTCACCGGAAAAACCGTCTGGATTTTTTGTTCATTCTTTTTCCTGTGGAGGTAAAACGTTTGTTTTTTGGAATCCTTCTCCTGGGGCGAATAGATATGAGTTAAAAAGAGGAAGGGAGGTTATTTATGAAGGTTCAAATAATTATTTTTTTGATTCCGGTTTAAGAGTAGACAGAAGATACAATTACTCTGTCAGAGCCGGAAATGCCGGAGGGTGGAGTAAGGAAGTATCAGAAACAGGTTATTCTTCAGATATCTGCCCACCACAGGCTCCGGAAGATGTTTCTGATAAAAGAGAAGCTGTTGGAACCGAAGGTAGGGCTAACATATCTACTAGAAATTTACCCAGAGATGGTTTGACTATAACAAGAGGAGGAAACATTATCTCTTTTGATGTAAATGCCAGACATTCAGATATGAAAATTAAAAGAGTTGATATTTTCTTTGATAAAGATCCTAGAAGGTATTTGGAAGATATTAGAATAAGAACCGGATTTAGGGATTCTGTTACTTTGCCTATAAACAGAGATACAGTTACCTCTATAGATAGGGGTAATGAGTACAGAGTTCGTTTTTCCGATCTGTCTTTTGATATCTCGGAAGATAGAACAAGGAGATTAACTGTTCGTGTTACTCCTAAAGATGAGGTCTCGGATTTTAATGATATTTCTGTCTATTTAAAGAACAGTTCAATCAGAATGGAAGATACTCTTTTTATTCAACATTTTATTCCTACAGAAAACGGTGGTTTAGATGGTGATTTTGTAAGAACTTTTAATATTCGTTGATCTTTGATTTTTTATCATTTTAATTTATCCACAAATTTTATTTTAAAAATTTGGTTTTTGAGTTTTAATACCTTTAAGGTTCATACTTTTATTACTAAATAACTTTCTAAGTTGTTTTTAAAAAGCTTAGAAATTAAAAATTAATATGATAAAAAAACTCTCTTGTATATTTTTTGTTTTTAAATTTATAACGGCTTTTTTAGCCGTTTTTTCTTTATCTTTCTCTTGGGCGTATGCTTTTGATTGTGATGATTTAATATCTGTTGATGTAAACAGTGCTTCTAAAGAGGAGTTGGAGTGTTTGGATGGCATAGGTCCGGCATATGCACAAAAGATACTGGAAATGAGACCTTTTTCCTCTTTAGAGGATCTGGATAGAGTGAGTGGAATATCGTCCGGCAGGATTGAGAACTTAAAAGAACAAGAGCTTGCAACTATTGATGGTGGTGTGGTTGTTGAAGAGGAAAAGGAAGAAAAGGATGAATCAGAAGATAAAGAAGAAGAAACAGAAGAAACAGAGAAAACCAAAACTAAAACAGAAACATCAGCCCATTCTTCTCCGGTATCTTTATCAAAATTAGATAAAGTGAAAACTTTTAAGGTAAGTGCCGGAAGAGATCGTTTGGTCTCAGTTGAGAACGGTGTTAATTTTAGGGTATATACTGAAAAAGGAAAAGAACTTCCAAGAAATACCGACTTTGAGTGGGTAATGGGTGACGGATCGGTAAAAAGAGGAAGAGAGGTGGATCACAAATATTTTGCTCCCGGGAGTTATTCTGTGGTTTTAACGGTAAGGATAGGAAAAGAAGAGGCGGTTTCCAGGGTTAATGTAAAAGTAATAGAACCTGAAATTTCAATAAAAAATGTTGATAATGGTAGTGTAACCTTATTTAATCATTCTGAAAAAGAAATAAATTTAGGTGATTGGGAGATAATTTCTAAAAAAGAAAGTTTTCTAATACCTAACAATACAATAATTAAACCGGATAAAGAACTATCTCTACCCAAACAGGTTACCGGTATAGAGGTTGTCAAAAAAGAGGGTGTAAAGATAATCTCTCCCGAAGGGGGTTTTGAAAGTGTTTATAAAAAAGAAGGGGAAATAAAAGAGGAGGGAATAAATAACAAAGACCAAATATCTCAAAAGAATGAAAACAAAAAACTTATTTTAGAAATTGATTTTTTAAGAGAAGAGATAGACCGTTTGGTTACTTTAAATCAAAATAATGAAAATAAAAGACATGAAGAGGTTGATGGTCCAAGAAATATGTCTGAGGAGGGAGAGGTAGAACAGGAAGAGGGTGATCTTTATGAAACCGAGACTGAATTAAAGGAAAATAAAGAGAGTAATTTAAAATTGGAAGAAAATGATACCGGTAAAACAAAAGATGGCTTAAATAATGAAGATAATAGGGATGATCTTAGGGTTATATATGAAAAAGATGAAAAAAATAAAGGATTATGGAGAAGTATTTTAGGTAGCCCTTCTTTTATTTTTGATAAGTTACCTTTTTGAGTTTTTAACATCTTATTAACAGCTTATCCAGTTTTTGATTTTTAAATGTAAATCGCTTTTCTGTTGATTTGATTAATTTTGTTTTTGATATTTTATAATATAATTAAATAAATGTTTTTTAAGAAGTTTTATAAAAATAAAAGATCCGGTTTTACTTTACTAGAGCTTTTAATAGTTGTTGCGATTATAGGTATATTAGCTGCAATAGTTCTGTTTTTTGTAGGTGGGGCTTATGATAAAGCTTATAAAGCCAGAGCAGATATGGAGTTACGGACACTTCAGTCGGCAATGTTTTTATATTCTGCTGACCATGGAGGTTTTCCGGATGATGTAGCCAGAGGTTTACCATCGGGACTGGAAGAGTACCTTCCTTCAGGTGATTGGCCTGAAGCTCCTTGGCCCGGATCTCTTTATGATTGGGATAATTGGGAGGATCCCGATAACCCCGGAGAAAGGATCGTTCAGATGACCATCAGGTTTTGTGACGCAGGTGCCAGTATAGATGAGTGTAATTTTCCGGATTATAAGTGGTCGGAAGACTTTGATGTAAATAGCGGATACTTTTACTGTATTAAAGGTAGATGTAGATCTCATATTAATGAAGACTTAGATCATCTCGGTTACTGTGTAAACTGTCCTAAAAATGAACCTCCTTATGGTTTTGAAGATTAGTTTTTTAAAGATGATCTAAAACTTTTCAACATTTAATCCACAGTTTATTAAGATAAATACTAATTTTAAATTAAAGGATAATTTTGACATTTTTCTTTTTTTGAATTATATTTTTAAATTACAAAGGTCGAAGACAAGGGGTGTTATCTTGATTTCTTGATAATATAAATCCTCTTTAGACTTTAGAACTTGTTTGTTCGGCCTTTTATTTGGGTCGATTTTTATTTTTAGATAAATTTTAAGAGATATTTAAATTTACTTAAAATATGGATCTAAAATTAACATTTAATTTAAAACT
The DNA here is from genome assembly GCA_964559575.1 of uncultured Candidatus Saccharibacteria bacterium. Lineage (GTDB taxonomy): Bacteria > Patescibacteriota > Minisyncoccia > Phycocordibacterales > CSBR16-193 > SKVL01. The sequence goes on from CAZLGQ010000016.1 coordinate 8,673, forward strand.
ATGGCACTTACGCGAGAAAAAAAAGAAGAAGTGGTGGAAAAAGTAAAAAACATCACAAAAAATGCTCAAAATGTAACTTTTGTTAATTTTAAAGGTTTGAGTGTTGAAAAAGCTAATCAGATACGTCAAAAGTTAAAGGATGAAGGAGTTGGGTATTTGGTTGCTAAAAAAAGCCTTATAAAAAGAGCTTTTAATGAAGTTGGAGTTTCCGGAGAGATGCCTCCTTTAGAAGGGGAAATAGCTATTGCTTATAGTAATGAGGATCTAATTGCTCCGGCTAGAGAGGTATACCAGTTTAAAAGTAATAAAGGTCCTGAAACTTTTTCTATAGTTGGAGGAATTTTTGACGGTTCCTTTATGGATATGGAAAAGATGGTGGAAGTTGCTTCAATTCCTTCCAGACCTGTACTTTACGGGCAGTTTGTTAATCTTGTTAACTCTCCAATACAAGGTTTTGTTACAGCTCTGGATAGAATAGCTGAAAAAAAAGAACAAACATCAGCTTAAAAGTTGTATAAAATTATTAATTTAATTTAAAAATTTATGACAGATGAAAAACAAAAGGATCAAAAAAATGAAGTAGAGGAAGAAACTTCAAACAACGATTCTACTAAAGAAGAAACTGAAGAGAAAACTGAGCAAGTAGAAACTAAAGAAGAAGAGCAAAAAGTTAAAGTTGAAGAGAAAACTGAAGAAAAAACAGAAGATAGTAATGTAGAAGAAACCTCTACAGAAGAAGTTGAAATACCTGAAAAATTTAAAGCTATAGTTGATAGTATTGAAAAAATGTCAGTACTGGATCTTCATGAGCTTGTTAAACTTCTTGAGAAGAAGTTTGGTGTTTCAGCTGCTGCAGTAGCAGTGGCCGGTGGTGGAGCTACAGAAGATGCTTCTGCTGAAGAAGAAGCATCTGAAGTTAATGTAGAACTTAAAGACTGTGGATCTCAAAAGATAGCTGTTATTAAGGTGGTTAAAGCTGCTTTAAACCTTGGTTTAAAGGAAGCCAAAGATCTTGTTGATAATGCACCTGAGATCTTAAAAGAAGGAATGCCTAAAGAAGAAGCGGAAGAGTTAAAGAAACAGATAGAAGAGGCCGGAGGAACTGTGGAGTTCAAATAAATAACTTTAGTTATTGAAGTAACAAAAACACTGCCATTTTTATATGGCAGTGTTTTTAATTGAACGAAGATAAGTAAATTGTTACAATAGAAGCGTTATGAATATTTTTGAAAAATTGTTTGGCAGTGCCGCAAAAGTAAGATTAATGAAACTGTTTCTATTTCATCCCAGTTCTTCTTTTGATATGGAAGCAATTAAAAAAAGAACTCAGTTAAGTGCTCCTAAAATTCAAAAAGAGATAAAAGCTCTTGAAAAAATAGATTTCCTGAAAAAAAAGAATATTTTTTTAGATTCTAAAAATGGTAAAAATAAAAAGAAAGTCAATGGTTGGTATGTAAACACTAAATTTCCGTATTTTAACAATCTTCAAGGTATGCTGATTCATACAACCCCTTTTGCCAGTAAAGAGATAGTTAAAAAATTTAAAAATACCGGAGATTTGAAACTTTTGGTTATATCGGGTATTTTTATACAGAATTGGGAAAGTAGGGTAGATCTTCTTTTGGTAGGTGATAAATTAAAAAATTCCACACTAAGTTCTGTTATTAGAACTCTTGAAGCGGATATTGGTTGTGAACTGCGATATACCGTTATGGAAACAGATGATTTTAAGTACCGTTTAAATATATATGACAAATTAATAAGAGATATTTTGGATTTTCCTCATGAAAAGGTTTTGAATAAAATAGATGTATAATTTTTATAAAATATATAGTATACTTTAAAAGTTATGGAACAAAATATAGGAAATGGAATAGATGTTTGGATAGATAATATTAACTCTTCTTTTCAGGAGCTTTGGGAAGGTGTTGCTTATGCGGTTCCTCAAATAGTTGTAGCAGTTCTTATTCTTGCAATAGGTTGGATTATTGGAATGTTTGTTGGTCGTGTTGTTTCTCATCTTATTAAAACACTTAAAGTAGATGATGCTCTAAGACAGGCCGGAGTTGAAGATATTGTTCATCGTGCCGGAATGACCTTAAATTCAGGTTATTTTTTCGGGTCTTTAGTGAAATGGTTTATTATAATAGCCTTTTTAGTTTCTACTTTAAACTTTTTAGGGTTAGATAGGGTTAATGAATTTATTCTTGAGGATCTGCTTTTTTATATACCTCAGATCATAATAGCTACTTTGGTTATATTCTTAGCCGCTTTGGTTGCTGATGTTTTACAGAGGTTGGTAGTAGCATCTTCTAAGGCAGCATCAATAGAATCCGCTAATGTTTTAGGTGGAGTTGTTAAGTGGTCTATATGGATATTTGCTATTTTCGTAGCTCTTGATCATTTACGTATAATACCGGAAGCATTTATTCAAACTATTCTTCAAGGTTTTATTATAGCTTTTGCTTTGGCTTTCGGTCTTTCTTTTGGTTTAGGTGGTCAAAAGTTTGCTTCTGATTATATAGAAAAACTTAGAGGAAAGTCCGATAGGGATAAAAATAACTAGAAATTTAAAAACACCTTTTAAAATCAACATTTTTTGTTGACATTTATTTTTTCATCTGTATACTAAATTTTACGTTATTTATGATAAAAAGGTTTTATTTACTAAGTGGATAAAGGTAGCTTAATTGCTAAAAGTTCTTATCTGCTTGGTAAAACAAGCGGATTTTTTTTCCGACACTGAACTGGATCAGTTTAGTGTCGGGAAAGAAAGGTTGAAAAGAATGAACTGATGAACTTTGACAACTTAATATTAAATTTACTTAATATGTATGCATGCAGGTTACATATTTAAGTAAGCTGTTGCAAAAATGATTTTCTGCAACAGGGTAAATTAAAGCGTTTTTAGGTTTCTTAGCGGGAAACCTAAGGGCGTATGGTGGATGCCTAGGCTCTAAGAGGCGAAGAAGGACGTAGCACGATTGCGATAAGCTTCGGGTAGGTTTCAAGCAACCTTTGATCCGGAGATCTCCGAATGGGGCAACCCGGCCGTTAAGGCGGTCATCAATTACTATAAAAGTAATTGAAGCGAACCTGGAGAATTGAAACATCTTAGTATCCAGAGGAAAAGAGACTAATAAGGATTTTCTTAGTAGCGGCGAGCGAAAAGGAAAAAGCCCAAACCTACTGTTTTTTACAGTGGGGGTTGTAAGACAGTAACGTGACATAATGTCGGAAGAGTTACAAAATAATAGGTTAACAGAATCAGCTGGGAAGCTGAGCCCTAGAGGGTAATAGCCCCGTATGTGAAAACTTATTATCTTTTCTGTTACTGATCTTGAGTACTTCGAGACATGAATAGCTCGGGGGAAGCAGGGAGGACTAACTCCCAAGGCTAAATACTCTTAGAGACCGATAGTGAACCAGTACCGTGAGGGAAAGGTGAAAAGAACCCCGGCGAGGGGAGTGAAATAGATCTG
>CAZLGQ010000017.1:0-12096 GCA_964559575.1 uncultured Candidatus Saccharibacteria bacterium
ATCCTCGGCAAACCAGCACTGATCGCCTATCTTTACGGTTTCATAAACGTGTCCTTCATACAAAAGACCATCCCCACAAGTTTTGAAAGGTTCATCTTGCGCAGTAACAGTAGTTTCCTTAGTAACAGTTTCCCCAAGACCTTCACAAGTTAAAGTGTAAGGAGTAGTTTTTGTCGGGTTAACAGTTACGCTTCCATCAGGGTTATCATCAGTGTCAAACGAATCTCCCGAGCAAGAAATAGCGTTTTCTGAATCCCAATAAAGAGTAGCGGTACTCCCATCTATACTAATTGAAGGGCTAGCATAAAAATCGATGATCTCAGGTAGAGGAGGATTATGATCTACTGTAACCTTAACACTCTCAGTGACATCAGGTCCTTCTGGACCATCACAAGTTAATTCGTAGATGGTGGTTTCCGTTGGACTAACACTATAACTCCCTTTAGTATCGACAGAAATCCCTTGAAGAGTACAGCTGTCCGCATTTTTGGCGCTCCAATAAAGTGTGGCTTTTTGCCCTTCATAAATCTTATAAGGATCAGGAATGAAATAAATAATGGTAACCGGTCCTGAGTCCTCCTCCTCAGGATCATCCTTCAAAGCCAAATCATACAAGGATTCTTTCATTTCAATTTTTTGAGTCGGTGATTTTTTTACTAAAACATGAATGTTCGCCTTGTTGTCGTCCTCATTATCGATCCATATTTTTCTTGTAAAATCACTTTGTTCCCAGTCCGAATTATACCCAAACTGTCCTGTTTCTTTATTGTGTCTAAGAAGTTCACACTCTCCCCCAGAACACTCCTCAATTTTTAGGGAATCCGACATAGATACTTTACAAACTCCTCCATCAACACAAGAATCCAAACCGTAATCCCAGTCCCTCTTTGCCCTGATATTAGAATCCCTGACACTCCTAATTACCTCCATTCCTTCTTGTGTTAAAAAATCCATCGTTATTTGATCACGAGTTTCTGCAAATGACTTAAAACCTCCTTGAAGTAGGCCTGAAACAGCCACTATAGCCCAAACCAAAATAAAAATGGCGACAAGTGCTTCTATCATTGAAAATCCTTCGTTGTTTTTTTTCATTTCGTAAATTTAAATAGAATATCCAATCCCTCTCCTTGATACTGAGGTTTGAAGATTAAACTCGGACTTCTCCACCCCGTAACCCACTTCCCCCTTCAGTACTATGACTATCAAAGAATCTAAAATATTAAATTGAAGGTTTTTTACAGCCACATCCAAAGATGTTATTTCGTGTTCTTCTCCGTCAATCGAAACCCATATTAATTCATCTTTTAAAAAGTACTCCATTTCCTCTTCATTATAATTTGTAAATTTTATCCGAACACATGAGTCTGAGGCCTCTTTTTCACACGTATGGCCTGACCCATAACGCATTTGAGTTGTCATCATCTCCAAACTTGAACTTAAGTCCCCCATTATTACACTCATCATTTGGGCTTTTTTATTCACATCAAAAACCTGTGTTATAGCCCCCAAACTTATGGTTACAATAAAAGTAAAAAGACTCATTGCTACAAGCACTTCAACAAGTGTAAAACCTTTTTCTTCTTTAAAAACCTTTTTTTTCATAAAAATCTAAAATTTATTCAATTGAAAAAACACCAGTATCCTTAATAATAATACTTCTTTCCACTCCCCCGGGAGACTTAATATTGATTACCGCCCCTTTATAATCACCAAGAGATGAATCGTCAACATTAAAATTTAATTTATTTTCTCCAATAGGCCTACTAAAAACAATACTAACTGATGTAGTTTCAAGACTTTCACATTCAACACTATCATCAAGCTTTAATCTACAGATCGAATCAACCTTATTTCCACCATCTAAAGATAAAACTTCTAAACACTCATCATGTTCACAATCAATATCCCCTGAATATTCGCCATCATCATCAATATCTACAAAACTTACAAAAAAACGATCTCTATTATGATTAGATCTTGAACTAAAATGTACACCATAACCTCTATTAAACCTATCGGTAAGATTTAAATCTCCATCTTGAACCTCTTTTCCTACTACAGCAAAAAGCCTAGCCTCCCTTAAAGCAAAAATTATTTTATGAGCATCGTTAGAAATAATGGTTTCTTCCTTAAAATTTTGATAATTAAAAACAGCTAAACCGGAAACAATTGAAATAATCGTTATTACTATAAGTAACTCTGTGATCGTAAAACCTTTATTATTTTCATTATTCATTTTAAAAACCTTTTAATAATATGATAACAGAAAAAAATTATTTAAATCATAAATAAAGTGGATAATAATCAAAAAAGAAAGATCATTGTATTTATAAAATCAAGATCAAAAAAGAATGCCAATGCTATACCAATAATCAAAAAAGGAGCAAACGGTATTTCACTTTTAACTGTAATTTTTTTAAAATTTTTAGGAAAATACTTATCTACCATTCTTAAAGGCATCTTATTTATCAAGATAAATAAGATAGCAATAAAAGCCCCTATCCAAAAAGAAAACATAAAAGCCACCAATCCTTTAGAAAACCCGAGTAGAAAGCCCATACCAATAGCTAACTTAGCATCCCCAAAACCCATCCATTTCCCTTCTGAAAAATACCAAAGAGAAGCAAAAAACAGAAACAAAAAAAGACCCATAAAAAGATCCCATAAATTAGGAAAAGAAAAAAGTTTTTCACTATCAACAAAATGAAAAAGCCAAATCAAGGACATTAAAATAAAAGGAAAAACGAACTGATCAGGAATTATTTTATGATAAAGATCATAAACAAATATAGCAATTAAAAGACCCCATACAACTATCAAGATCAAAAAAGAAGTAATAAAATTTAAACTTAAAATATCATATATTTCTAAAACTGAATAAGATCTTATAAGAAAAAAGAAAATAAACACAAAAACTAAACCTGTTACAAACTCTACTATTGGATACTGCCAAGATATGGAATTTTTACAATGCCTACATTTTGCTTTCTGAATAATAAAAGAAAAAATCGGAATTAATTCAAACCATCTAAGTTTTTTACTACAAAAAAAACACTCAGAACGTCCGGATAAAGACCTTTTTTCGTGTCTTAGTATAAGAACATTTAAAAAACTTCCAATAATAAGCCCAAAAAGAAAAACAAAAAATGATGTAAAAATAAACATTTATAAAATTATATCACAACAAAACAAAAACGCCTCTGAAGGCGCTTTTGTTAAACTAACTTACTACTTAATTTCTATTCACAAGATTCAGGTTCATCAGTTGATTCATGAGTGTCATCACCAGAAAGTCTGTCAGAAAATCCCGTACTGTCAACACACCACTGCGCATCATCAGAACTTTGAAGATCTGCCCATACAACCCAATAACTTTCATCGTCATTACAATACACATTAGTTACTTCATTTACAGAATCAAAAAGATTTGTAAGATCACTTTCTCCTAAAGTATTTTCGTCATCTCCACAAATATTTTCATAACCACTATTATCCTCATGAGGGATATACATCTGAGCCTGTGCTCTCATTTGAGCCAACTCTGACTGAATAGTAGCATCTACAGCTCTGTCTTGAGCATCTCCTAAAGCTACAAGAACAATAGCGGCTAAAATTCCAATAATAGCAACTACAACTAGAAGCTCTATAAGTGTAAAACCTCGTGTTTTTGTCATAAATAATTTAAATTAAACTACTAATAAATTATATAATTATAAACTTTTGTTTTAAATTTTCAGAGAAATACCGGAAAACCGGTAACTTCGACCTATATTCCTCTGAAATATTTTAATTAACAGGTTTATTAACATAACCTTGTATACTCAAATTATACATTTAAAATCAAAATAATCAAAGAAATAAGGCCAGAATTGTGGATAACTATAAGTTTTTTAAAAAAAATTAAAAAGCTACTCCTCCGGCTACATTATAAATAGGAATTAAAACTGAAGCTAAAAGAAAACCTACTAATATACCTAAAAGGATCATCATTATAGGTTCTATCATACTCATTAAAGTATCCACATAATTTGAAACTTCTTTTTGATAAAAGGAAGATAAGGTATTTAAAACATCTCCAACCGCACCCCCTTCTTCACTTACTTTTAACATCTGAACCATCATTGTAGGAATTTCTTCATGTTTAGAAAAAGCTTCAGAAAGAGGCATTCCATCTTTAACAAGTCTAACTGAATCTTCTAAAATTTCTTTATATATCTGATTATCAACTACTCTAGAAGAAATTTCTAAAGATCTTGTTATTGACACACCTCCAGATATTAAAGTAGTTAAAGTATCAGCAATACGAGCTAAGTATAACTTTTTATAAAGCACACCTATAAAAGGAATAGAAAGTTTGAAAGAATCAATAAAATAAGAACCGGCATCAGTCCTAACCCACCAAATTAATGTCCCTAATCCTGCCAAAATTAGTCCAAGTAAAAATATACCGTAATCTACAATAAAGTTGCTTGAATATATAACTGCTTTTGTATATATAGGTAACTCTTCTCCCGCATCCATTAAAATTTCAGATATCTGTGGAATAATAAAAGTAAATATTAATGTCAAAACCGCAATAAACACCACTATAATAAATGCCGGGTAAATAAGTGCGTTTTTAGCTTTAGAAATAAGTTCATGGGTTCTTTCTAAATATTGGGAAAGATATCTAAAAGTCTGATTTAACTTTCCGGATTCCTCCCCTGCACTAACCATATTTACATAAAAAGAAGAAAATACTTCCGGATGTTTGGAAAGAGAATCCGATATTGAATTACCGTCTTGAATATCACTAGATACTTCAGTAAAAACCTTTTTCAAAATATCATTTTCAGTCTCTATTGATAAAAGTTTAAAAACTCTTAAGGCTGATATGTGAGACTCAAAAAGTATAGATATCTGTTGAGACACTATAACCATATCACGAATGGATACGGTATTAAAAAAAGTAATTTCCTTAGCTCTTGAATACCAGGAATCATCTTCCTTTTTTATTTCAGAAATTATTAATCCTCTTTTTTGTAAAGATTTTATGGCACTATTTTTGCTTACAGCATCAATAGATCCTTCAGTTTCTTTTCCATCTTTTGTTATTGCCTTGTATTTAAAAAGCATAATTTAAAATATAATTTATAATAATCTTTCCAAAGAACGCTTATCATTACTATTAACAAAAGCATTATCAATGGTTATATGTCCATCTTTAACTAAGTTAGCCAATGTTTTATTTAAAGTTATCATACCTTCGGAAGAACTTGTTTCTATTACTGTATCTAACTCGTGAGTTCTTTTTTCACGAATAAGGTTAGAAACTGCTGTATTGGCTATAAGTAATTCATAAGCCGGAACCAATCCTCCAGAAATTTTAGGAATTAATCTTTGAGAAAATATACCTGCCAAACTTCCGGCAAGTTGAACGCGTATCTGATCCTGTTGTTGTGGTCCAAAAGAATCAATTATGCGCTCAATTGTCTGAGAAGCCGAGTTAGTATGAAGTGTAGAAAATACCAAATGACCAGTTTCAGCGGCTGTTACCGCAGTTGATACGGTTTCTGACTCACGCATCTCTCCGATCATTAAAACATCACCGTCTTGTCTAAACATAGCTCTTAGAGCAGAAGGAAAATCAGTAGCATCCATACGAATTTCACGCTGATCTATAACTGATTTATCAGGTTCAAATACATACTCAATAGGATCCTCAATAGTAATAATGTGTTCAGTCCTTTCGGAATTTATTAAATTTAAAATTGATGCAAGGGTAGTACTTTTTCCATGTCCTGTAGGACCTACAACTAAGAAAAAACCCTGTTTCATTCTGGCAAATTCCATTAAGGAAGAAGGTAAATTAAGCTCTTTAAAAGTCTTAATAGAACTTGGAATAAGTCTTAAAGCCAAACAGAGTTTTCCCTGTTGAATATATGCATTGGCACGAAAACGAACCCCCTCTCTTGGAGAATAAGAAAAATCAACTTCTTTTTCATCTTTAAAACGAACCTTTAGATCGTCCGGAACCAGATCCATTAAAACATCTTTCATATTTTTACGATCCAGATCTTCATATTTATTTATAGTAAATAAATTACCATCAACTCTCATTACCGGCTTTCTACCTTCAGCTAAATGTATGTCAGAACCATTCTCTTCAATAACAGTATTTATTAAATCTAATATTTCTTCTTTCATTGTAAATTATTTTTATTATTATTTATATAAATACTTTCTACTTCATCTACAACTTCTGAAGGTATTTTTGTAGCTTTAACTATATAACCATCTACATTAAACTGTTTAGCTTTATCAACATCTTCTTTCAAACTTTGATTTGTGAGCATTATAACAACAGCGTTTTTAATTAAATCCTTTTCCATCATTTCTTTTAAAAGAGTGATACCATCCATTCCGGGCATGATAATATCTAAAATTATAATATCCGGATCTAAATCATTTTCCAATTTATCCAACGCCTCTTTACTACCATGAGCAGTTTCCACTTTTGCTCCCTTGTTTTTAAACTTAAGAGAATACATATCAATAAGGAAATTGTCATCATCAACTATAAGAATTTTTTTATTTTCTATAGACATATTACTGATAATTTATTTAAAAAATTAAGGCAAACACCTTAATTAATATAATACAATGATTTTTAATTACTACAAAACTATAAAGTGTTAACTTCTGAATAAGGAATCTCCCCTTTAAAAGCCTTTAAAAATGCATCTTCTTTTAAAGTCAACATTCCTTTTGACCTTGCATACTTTTCTATTTCAATTTCATTAGGTTTTGTAAGAATTATATTTTCCAATTCCTTATCCATTTCTAAAATTTCAACTACGGCACTTCTTCCCTTAACTCCTTTTGCAGACTCTGAACTAGATCCGGCATTATAAACAACATCAGGAATAACTATATCTTTACGAAATTCCTCCGGAAGATCTTCAAACTGCTTATCTATAGCTTCTTTTATAGCCCCTTCAACAGGGATCTCTTCTGCTGCAGATGAACACAAATTTCTAACTAAACGTTGTGCTACAGCTGCAATAAGAGTGGGTGCAATTAAATACGGATCAACGCCCATATCTATAAGTCTGGGTATTACTCCGATAGCATTATTAGTGTGAATGGTAGAAAGCACCAAATGTCCGGTAAGAGCGGCTTGGATAGCTAACTGAGCTGTTTCTTTATCTCTGATCTCTCCAACCATTATAATATCCGGATCTTGCCTTAAAATAGTTCTTAAACCATTGGCAAATGTATAATCAATTTCAGCACGAACCTGTGATTGGCTCACTCCTTCCATATTATACTCAACAGGATCTTCCAAACTTAAAACATTTTTTCTTTCTCTATCAACCTCTTGAAGCATTGCATATAAAGAAGTGGTTTTACCTGATCCAGTAGGTCCTGAAAGAAGGATAATACCATAAGGTTTTTTTGTAACCTCTTTCATTTTTTCAACATTCTCTTTTCTTAAACCTATATCATCTAAAGTTTTCACTCCCTGAGAAGAATCAAGAATACGCATAACTACCTTTTCCCCACTATAAGTAGGAAAAGTAGAAACACGAAAATCTATTTTCTTTTTATCAATAGTTGCTGAAAACCTTCCATCTTGAGGTTTACGTTTTTCATCCAATTTCATATTGGAAAGAACTTTAATACGAGCAACAACAGAATTATGCACCTCTTTAGGTAAAACCAAACTGGTATTCATTTCACCATCAACACGAAAACGAACCCTGCTTTTTTCTTCCAAAGGCTCAATATGAACATCTGAAGCACTTCCTTCAGATGCATAACGCAATATAGTTGCAACTATTTTACTTACAGGAGCATCTTGTGAAATTTTTGTTTTCTGTTCATCTTCATCCAATAATTTTGGACCTTTTTTATCTCCCGAACCTTCCTCTCCTCCTCTTTCTATCTTAAAATCTTTTTCAAGTTCAGAAAGAGCTTCTTTTACTTCATCCCCTAAGCCTTTATACATATCTAAAACTTTTTCAAAGTCAGCATTAGATATCAAAAAGATCTTATGTGGCATCTCTGTTTTTGAAGATAAGAAATTCAATACATCCCTGATCTCTATCTCATCGGGATTAACAGCTCCTATTTCCAAAACATTATCACTTGTACTTATAGGTATTATTTTATAATGCCTTGCAGACTCTTCGGGAATAAGCCCTAAAACTTCTTTAGGTATATCACCATCTACTTTTTTAAAAGGTATATTAAAATACTCACTTTTCGCTCTAGCCACATCATCAGAACCAATAATCTTCAACCTATCTAAAACAGATTCTACTGATTCTCCACTTTCTTTAACTTCAGAACGAACCTTTTCAGCCTCTTCCGGAACTATATAGTTTTTATTTATTAAAAATTCAAGAAGGTCCATAATTATAAACCATTTATAAAACTAAAGGGGATAATAATAAGTGAACCTAAATAGATCTAAATGGATTGTTTCTACCAAAGTCCACTTCCTCAACATCTCTTTTAAAATCTTCCGTTAAAGCTTGATAAACATCATTACTGGATAAATCCACTTCAAAATCCAATTCTTCTATTTCTTCTATTTTTTGATTGTACTCTTCAAGTTTAATACCTTCCTTAGATATCTCATCAACTTCTTCTTCATAAGTTAAAAAAAGATACCCAAAACTCAAAAGAATTACAGCTAAACTTATTAATATAGAATATGTATATTTTTTTGTTTTTTTCATAAAATTTTATATTTCTATCCAATATGTATTTATATTCATTCTAAAAATCTTAGAACCATCTTCATCAAAAACCATTATTATATTTACTGGATCAAAAATTCTTTTATTTTCCTGTAAATTTGTTAAAAATACTGCAAAATTCTTATAATTAGCTATCATTGTTAATTCTACTGTTTTTAATTTAAAAGGAAGATCAGAACGTCCAGAAACTAAACCTGGCCTATCATAAGGTGAGCTATCCAAAACTCTCATATTATCAATATTAATTCCTTCACTTTCATCAATTACGGAAGATAAATTCATTAAAGTTCTGGCATCGTCTCTATCTAAAGGAACTACTTTTTTTAAATCTTCCTCATGTTCATCAGTAAAATTTTTATAAGAATACTTTTTTTCATCTTGTTTTTCAATAAGATCATCTATTCTTTTCTCTATTTGATCATAACCCTCCAATTGAGACCTAATAGTTTGAATAGAATTAAAAGTCGGAACAGTATAAATAAAAAATATTGCTACTGAAATAACTAAAAGTACTAAGGTTGAAATGTTTTGGTTCATAACTATATTTTTTCTTTAAATAACACTTTTTTTATTATTCTTCCGGCTCTTCTTCCTTTTCTTCATCATCAGTCTCTTCTTCTTCTTCATCATCATCAGTCTCTTCTTCTTCGTCTTCCTTTTCAATTTTTTCTTTAAACAACAATTTTTCCCCTTCAATTTCTAAAACAGCTTCAAAAGAAACCCTATCAGGAACAAGTTCTCTAAGATCTCCAAACTCATCAGTTTCCCTGGTTGAAGCAACATCTCTAATTTTAACAGACTTTATTTCTTCCGCATCTTTAAATACATCGGACTGAAAGGCCACAGCTTCATATGAAGGCGCTGAACCTATTAATTCAACTACAGTATTATCTCCTTCTAAAGTATAGTGTGATCTGTAATTAAAATTCCTAAAATAAACGTCCTCTGTGACATATTTTTCTAATATTGAAAAAATTATAGAAGGAGCCAAATGACCATCCAATATACTCTCAGATGAATTTATCTGAGCTTCTGCCAAAACAAATTTATCTAATAATTCTGTATAAAAAACATCTTCAACATCAGGTGTTTCTTTTTCAACTTCTTCTAATTTTGTTTCCAAGAAATACTCAAAACCCAGCATTCCTCCTGTTATAAGAAACAAAAAGATAAACAAAAATATTCCTGTTAAAGAAAAAAGATTGTATTTGGTTCTTTCACCATATCCACCAGTTTTTTGTGGTTGTGGAATAAAAGATGATTTAGAATTTTCTGTTGCCATTTTAAAAACGTTTTAATAATTATATCACAACTATTAAATCTTAAAATAAAGATATCAACACCCTTAATTATAAACTCCAACTCCTCTTAAAGCTGCACCTACAGCAGGTACATATTCCGGACCTAGTTGAATTAAAGTCTCCTTCATAAACGGAGGATGTTTAACTCTATCAAAAGGATTTAAAACAGATATACTTTTATCCAAATGTTTTTGAGCAACTCTACTTACACCTTTTAAACATCCTCCTCCTCCGGAGATAACAACTCTTTCTAAATCAGAAGAACTTTTTCTTTTATAACTTTGAATTACCTTTAAAACATCTGAAAAAAGTCTTTCAAAAACCCTGTCCATTGCTTCTTGTAAATGAACATAAGAACCTTCCATTCCTATATCACGTTTTACCATTTCAGCCTCTTCTTCTGAAATATTCATTGCTCTGGAAATAGCCAACGAAAGATCTTGAGAACCAATATTAACAGTATGAGAAAAACGTATTACTCCATTTTCAAAAATATATATTTTAGTGGAAGAAGCTCCTATGTCTACAACCACTAAAGGGTCTTTTGTGTTCATTGAAGAAAGCGTTCTTAATGTACTAAAAACTTCTATTTCAAAAAAAGAAATATTCAAAGAAACTTTTTCCATTATTTTTCTATAACGTTCCAAACTATCTTTATGTATAGCAGCAAGTAAAACTTCTATTTTTTCTTCATTATTATTTGAAGAATCACCAGACTTATTACCAATAACTGACCAATCAAGCCTTACTTCATCCATACTTACAGGTATATATTTCCTAGCTTCAGTGGGAACTATCTGTTCCAATTTTTTTTCTGAAATTTTAGGTAAACTAATAACAGATACTAAGCTTGAATTAAAAGGAATATTAACAGCTGCTTCTTTTGCAACACCACCGGAATCTTCTAAAAGCTTATTTAAAGCTTCTCCTGTTTTTTCTTCAGGAAGATTAGTAGCCTTTCCCATTTCCACATCTGCATAAGAACCTAAGGAAATAGATCCATAGGTTTCCAAATAAACACGTCCACTGTTAGTATAAAGTTCAACAACTTTTATTGAAGAAGAACCCACATCAATACCAACAACATGCTTATCTTTTTTTCCAAAAAAATTTCCTAAAAATGATGCCATTAGTAAATTATAATATCACATTAACTATTAATAAAGATACCTTCTCCACAACATTATGTTTTATCTTTTTAAAAAAACTATTACCTCCATACTTTTCCCTTCACCACCAATAGTTGATCTTATTGAAAATAAATCAATCAAAGATATTGAAAAATGTTTACCTAAAAACACAGTCTCTCCTTATCCATTTATAATAAATATTTTTAATTATAAAAATGATCAAGTGAAAGAAGTAATATATCACATAAAATATAGAGGTAATACTATTTTAATAAACTCTTTCAGTGAAATTATATACAACACAATAAAACAAAACATTAAAGCAAAAAAACTATATATAGTTCCCATTCCTTTATCTAAAGAAAGATTTATTGAAAGAAAATTTAATCAAACCGAACTTCTTAGTAAATCTTTACTAAAACATGATAAGGAAGGTCTTTTGTTTTATTCACCTCATTTTTTAAAAAAAACTAAAAATACAACACCCCAAACAAAACTAAAAAGAAAAGAAAGACTAAAAAATGTTAAAAAATGTTTTTCCGTTCCCGAAAAAGAAAAAAATAACATTAAGGAAAAAACGATAGTTTTAATTGATGATGTTACAACCACAGGAAGTACACTAAAAGAAGCACGCTCAACTTTTTTAAAAGAAGGAGCAAAAGAAGTTTTTGCAATAACTCTAGCTCATTAAAATTTTTGAAAAAGATACCATATATGATAGTATTTTAATATTAAATTACGGAGGGTTGCGCCGAATGGTAAGGCAGCGGATTGCTAATCCGTAGGGGTGTCAAACCCCTTGTGGGTTCGAGTCCCACACCCTCCGCAGATTGATACTTCTTTGTCCGATAGGACGGAAGTGAGCCGCGCCGCAGGCGCGGCGGAAAGCAAACGGGCGCGCCGCTTGGCGGCGAAAGT
>CAZLGQ010000018.1:0-11844 GCA_964559575.1 uncultured Candidatus Saccharibacteria bacterium
TTATATTATGAATACATTACAAGTTGGAAATTCCCAAGTAGGGTGGACTAATACAAACAATTGACTGAGATAGTAATTTAGATATAATTAAAGTGCACTTCTTTTTAGGGGTGTTTTTACAGTATTGAGAGATGAGTAGACAGAGATAGAATTTTTACAGTTAAAAAAAGGCTTATTTTACAAATCCCACAGGAACCCGTTTCGTGGAAATTAATAGACAAGATTCGGGGGAAAGATAAGGGTTATTCTAAAAACCATAAAAAAAATAAAACCTCTTTAAAGAAGAGAGGTTATTCTTATACGTTTATTTCAACTGTATTTGTTACAGTTTTTGTTTTTTTAGCAACGACTTTCCCTTATCTTTATGTATCATCATATGTTTTAGTTTTATCTTTAGAAGAAGATCCTTCTTATACTAATTCTCAAAACATTGATCTTATAACCAACCTTCCTAAAACTAAAAGCGATATTCTTGCAGTGGGAGGTTTTAATTTAAAAACAGATGATGAAGGATTGGCGGTTCGTTACGATAGTTTTTCTGAGGGGGTTTCTGTATTTAATGAAAAACAAGAAGAGATCTATATAGTAAGAGAAGGAGATACGGTTTCTGAAATAGCTGAAATGTTTGAAATAACTCCGGAAACCATTATTGGTGCTAATGATCTTGGAGAATATGTACACAAAGGACAGCATTTGGTTATCTTGCCTTTTTCAGGAGTCAGACATCAGATCAAAAAAGATGATACTTTAAGCGGTATAGCTTCAAAATATGATGTTTCTAAAGAAAAAATAATTGAATTTAATGATATTAGTGAAAATAAAAAACTTTCAGCGGGATATTTTATTGATGTTCCCGGTGGAGTGAAAGAAAGAAAATCAGAACAAGATACTGAAGATGTCTCTTCAAGTCCCGTTTATGCTTATAACCAAACAGACAGAGGTGTTTCAGCAGCTAGTAGTTATTTTATAAGACCTGTAAGAGGGGGTGTTAGAACCCAAGGTCTTCATGGAAGAAATGCTGTTGATATAGCGGCGCCTATTGGTACACCTATATATGCCGCCGCTTCAGGAAGGGTTGTTGTTAGTGGTTGGCATAGTAGTACAGGTTATGGTTACTATATAGTTATAGATCATCCTAACGGTACAAGTACTCTTTATTCTCATAATAGTGAGAATTTAGTTGAGGTTGGAGAATGGGTTGAACAGGGGGATGTTATAGCCAGAATGGGCTCAACCGGTTTTTCTACAGGTCCTCACCTTCATTTTGAAGTTCATGGAGCTGCAAATCCTTTTTAATTTTTAAAGTTTTAGTCAGGATAAACCACTGAATAAGGATCAATAAAATCTATTACTTCTTTTACTTTTTCATCTAAAAGTTTTTTAGATGAAGCTTCGGCTACCAACCGTATGATCGGTTCTGTGTTAGAGGATCTTAGTATAAATCTCCATTCATCAGAATTTATAGCTATTCCGTCAAGTTTAGTTATTTTTTTATCTTTATATTTTTCGGTTACATTATCAAGTATAGATATGGGGTCTTTTTCTGTTGTAAGGTTTATTTGACCTGTTAAGAAATAATTATTTCTTAAGGGTTTCAGTTCCTCTTTTAAGCTGTTATTTTTCTTACTTAAATAACAGATAAGATATAAAACTGCCATTATTCCGGAATCAGCTCTGTACATAGACCTAAAGTAAAAGTGTCCACTTTTTTCAACTCCAAGTACTGAATTTGTTTCTTTCATTGTCTTTTTTATAAAAGAATGCCCCACTCTTTCTATTATGGTTTTTGCATTCTTGTATTGAGAAACAGTATCAGATAAAACTTTAGATACGGTTATGTCATTTATTATTTTTTCCTCAGGATTTTGTTCTAAAAAATATTTGGTTAAAAGTGTTCCCAAAAAATCCGAATCTACAAAATTTCCATCTTCATCAACCGCAAAAACTCTATCCCCATCACCATCAAAGGAAACTCCAAAACTGTTTGGGGTGTTTAGAACTTCTTTTTTTAGAGCATCTAAAGACCCCTTTTTTAAAGGATCAGGGCTTCTGTTAGGGAAATTTCCATCCGGTTCCCAAAAAAGTTTTTTTACAGTTATGTTTTTGTATAAAGGTATTAATTTTTCCAGTACAGGCCCCACCGCTCCGTTTCCGGCGTCTATTACAAGAGATATCGGTTTTATGGAGTCACTTGGAATATTTTGGTTTATTTTTTCTATAAATTCAGAAGTAATATCCAGTGATCTACGAGAACCTTTTATGTTTTTTGGGGTAGATCTTTCTTTTTCAATTATTTTTTTACTTAACTCTTCCATTCCACCTGTTTTTCTGATCGCCTCCCCTTTTTCTGATAGCATTTTAAATCCATTATATTCAGCCGGGTTATGTGAAGCTGTAACCATTATACCCGGGACTTTATTTGAGACACAGTGAACATAAAACTGATCACTGCTTACAAGCCCTATGTGAACAGGATTTAAACCACTGTTTTCAATGGCTTTCATTATTTCTTCGGTTAATTTTGGACTTGTTTTTCTGGCATCGTGACCTACAACTATTTCTTTTTTCCCGTAAATTTCAGAAAAAGCCTCTCCTATTTTATATGCTACAGACTCATTAATTTCTTCAGGGTATATTCCTCTTATATCATAAGCTTTAAATATTTTTTCTTTTATTTCCATAATTTTATTAATAATTATTAAATAATATTTATTGATGGACGATACTGTAAGGCTTCTAAAATATGTTGTTCTTTAATATCTAAACTTTCTTCAAGATCAGCTATTGTTCTGGCGGTTTTTATCATTTTATGATAAGTGCGAGCAGTAAATCCTTTCTTTTCAGCATAAATTATCAGTATCTCTTCTGCTTTTTTTGATATAAGAGATAAAGATTCGGTATCTTTAACATTCATGTCTTTATTGGAAAAAGCATCATTTCTATTTAAAAATCTATTCTTTTGTATTTTTTGAGCTCTTTTAATTCTTTTTTTTAAATCGTTATATTTATTTTCATTTTTATTTTGACTGGAAAGTTTTCTATGAGGAACTGCTTCTACATTACACCATAGGTCAATTCTGTCCATTATGGGACCTGATATTTTTTTGGTGTATCGGTTTATTTCTGAAGCACTGCAATTACATTCTTCTTTGTCTGTTCCAAAATACCCACAAGGACATGGATTAAACGCGACCACTAAAATAAAGTTTGTAGGAAAAACTGTTTTTTCTTGGGTTCTTGAAATAACGATCTTACCTTCTTCTATGGGTTCTCTTAAAGATTCAATTACATATCTATCAAATTCAGGAAACTCATCAAGAAAAAGAACTCCATTATGAGAAAGAGTTATTTCTCCCGGGCGTGGAAACGTACCTCCTCCTATTATAGCGGCCGGTGATGAGGTATGGTGAGGAGACCTAAAAGGAGGTTCTGTTATTAAAGTATTGTTTGGTAGTTTTCCGGCTATAGAGTGAAGAGATGTAGTTTCAAAAACCTGCTCCTCACTTAATTTAGGCAAAATAGACGCTAAAGATTTAGCTAAAAGAGTTTTTCCGGATCCCGGAGGTCCATACATGGCAATGTTGTGTCTACCGGCAGCCGCTATTTCTAGAGCTCTTTTTACTGTTTCTTGGCCTTTTATGTCTGAAAGAGATACTTTATGAGAAGTTTTTTTGTATTTTAGAGGCGTTTTTGGTTGAAGGGCTATACTTTTTGGTGGGTTATACTCAATATCGTCTTTTTCGTTTATATGAGTTATAACCTCATACAAAGATTCTGCCCCATAAACATTGATATTTTTAATAAATGCAGCTTCTTTGGCGTTGTTTTTAGGTACAAAAATATTTTTAAAACCGGATTTAGCGGCTTTTTGAGCAATAGGTAAAACTCCTTTTATAGGTCTTAGAGATCCGTCAAGTGAAAGTTCTCCTATAAAAACAGAATCATTGCTTTGAAAATTTATTTCGTTAACAGCTTTTAAATAACCGATGGCAATAGCTAAGTCAAAATAAGTTCCTTCTTTTTTTAAAGAAGCGGGAGCTAGTGAAAAGACCACTTTTTGATTTTTTTGTTTTGGAGATCTAAAACCTGTGTTTTTTATGGCTGCGGATATTCTTGCTTGTGACTCTTCAACAGATTTATTAGGTAGTCCAACTAAAGAAAAAACATGTAAACCATTTGAGATATCAGTCTCTATGTTTATAATGCTTGTTTCAAGCGAAGTTGCTTGTGCGCTGTAAACCTTTGAAAAACTCATTAAAATTCCTCATTTTTGTGAGCAATACATGTTTCTGCGGCGAGATTGGCATCAATTCTTTCTTCTTCTATTTCTTCTCCGCAAACAGAGCAAAAACCATAGGTTTCGTCTTCTATTCTGCTTAAGGCATTTTTAACATTTTGGTAGCGTACTTCTAAATTGTGCAAAATGCCCGCATTTTCACCGTAAGCTTCGTAAGCGTCTGCTCTTTCTCCGCTATCTGATTCCAAAACATCCATATCCGGATAATTTGGGATCCAGTCTTCCTCATTTTCAGGGTTTCTCTCCCCTACTGTGGAAAGTTCTTCTTCAAGAAGGTCTTTTTCTTTTTCAAGTTTTTGTTTTAAAAGTTTTATTTTTTCTTGATCCATATTGTAATATTGATTTTAGTTAATTAAATTTTTCTAATAAGAAGATCTATAAATATCCAGGATTTTTAAAAAAAACTCTTCTGTTTCTGTAATAGCAATGGTTTTTTTGTTTAAAAAACCATAAATATTACCGTTTTCTTTTACAATAATGTCTGCATTGGCTTTTTTGTATCTATCTACTTTTTGAGTCCTTTCTTTTCCGGTAAATGTCTCCACAATGCGAAAAAAGTCTTCCGAATGGTTTGACATTATTGGGAAGACATCTTTTTTAAAGGTTGTTAAAAAGAATATATTTCCTTTATAAACTCCTATACTAAAACTTTCTATATTTTTCTTTAGTTCTTTTGAAATAGGTTCTTCATATGTTTTTAACATTTCTGTTAAAAATAAAGGATTTTTATGATCTTGAAAAATTATTTCTAAAAGATCTTCAGAATCGGTTTTTCTGTTAGAAATGTTTTCTATCTGTTCGGATATATCTCGGGGGGAGGTAAAAACAACCGGAACTTCCTTATCAAAAGGAAAGTTGACACTTTTTTGTTCTTTTTCTTCTTCTTGAAAAGCGGATATAAAGGCGTATATTGTAAAACCACTTAATAATAGTAAAAAACTTACTATTATAACTATAGTAGAACCTTTAAACTTTTTTTCTTCAATTGACTGTTTTTTTTCAGGAACGAAATCTTGATCACTGTAATTTATTTCTTCGTTCATGTTTTAGATCTGAATTTTAAACTTACCTTAAGTTTATCATTATCAATAATGGAAAACAATAAAGGTATTTATTAAAAGAAAAAATTATTTTTTCTTTTTTGATATAAATTCAGGATCTATTTCTTTTATGGAAAGCTTCAATCTTTCTTTGTCGTCTATATCTTTAATAATTATGGGTACTTTATCGCCTATGCTAAGAAAATCTTCTACTTTTTCTACTCTGGAAGGAGATATTTCAGAAATATGAAGTAAACCTTCAGTTCCCGGACCTATTCTTACAAAAGCTCCAAAATCCGTTATTTTAACCACTTCTCCGGTAAATTCTTCCCCCTTTTTGTATTCATGGGTCATATCTTTTATTGTTTTTAAGGCCTGTTCATTTCCTTCGGCTTCTTTTGATGTTATATAAACAGTACCATCGTCTTCAATGTCTATTTCTACACCGGTTGCTTCTTTTATTTCGTTTATAGTTTTACCTCCCGGACCTATAATTAATCCTATTTGGTCTTTCTTTATTTTGGTCGTAAGGATCTGAGGAGCATTGGAAGAAATAGATTCTCTAGGTTCCTGAATTTCTTTTTCTATAACATCAAGGATCTTAAAAACGTTTTTATTTCCTTCTAAAACAGCTTCTTCTATAACGGAAGTTGATACTCCTTTTAGTTTTATATCCATCTGAACAGCAGTTATTCCTTTTCTGGATCCGGCTATTTTAAAATCCATATCACCATAATGATCCTCCGGTCCTTGAATATCGGTTAGTATTACATATTCATCTGTTTCCTCATCGGTCATAAGTCCCATAGCTATTCCTGCGATGGGGGTTTTAATAGGAACACCACCATCCATTAAAGCCAGAGTTGAACCACAAACAGATGCCATTGAGGTTGAACCGTTAGATGATAGAGCTTCAGATACTAAACGTATTGTATAAGGAAATTTTTCTTTTGGAGGGATGATCGCTTTTAATGCTTTTTCAGCTAAAGATCCATGTCCTATCATTCTTCTGTTAAAACCTCCCACACGACCGGTTTCACCAACAGAAAACGGTGGAAAGTTGTAGTGATGCATAAATCTTTTCTTTACATCTTGAGATTCCATTTGGTCTATTAAAAGACTATCTTCGGGACCACCTAATGTTAGAACCGAAAGAACATGCGTTCCTCCTCGATAAAATATTCCGGATCCATGTAAAACTTCTGATAATCCCCCCGCTTGGGCATATAGCGGTCTTATTTCATCCATATTTCTTCCATCAGGGCGTCTTTTTTTATTTATAGCTTCTCTGTGTATCAGATCATTTAAATGATCTTCAAAAAGATTTTCCGCTTCGGATGACTCCTCTTCTATTTTTTCTTGGACTAATTTACCCCATTCTTTTTTTAGTTCTAAAATATGTTTTTTACCCGGAGTGTTTGTAAAAGTTGCTTTTTCCAGTTTTGGTTCAATGTTTTTCTTAAAAAGATCTTTTAATTCATCAGTTGGGCTTTCAATTTCAAGTTCTTTTTTCTCAACTCCTCTTTTTTTAATTATTTCTTTTTGGAATTCCTGGATTTTTTCTATTTCTTTTTCAGCTGTTTTTATGGCTTTAATGAAGTTTTCTTCCGATACCTCATTAGCTTCAGCTTCTATCATAGTTATTTTTTCGTCTTTACCACACACAACAAGGTCTAATTCGGTATCTTCTTTTTTTCTGAAACTGTATTCCGGATTGATCTTATACTGATCTTCTACTGAATTTTTGCCTACACGTACAGCACTAACCGGACCATCCCATGGAATTTCCGAGGTACCTAAAGCCAGAGATGTTGCTAAAATAGCTAAAATATCCGGATCATCTTCGTCTATTGAGAGAACGGTTATAACAACCTGTATTTCATTTCTAATACCTTGATCAAATAAAGGTCGAATCGTTCTGTCTATGATACGAGCACTTAAAACTGCGTCATCTGAAGGACGGCCCTCTCTTCTCATGAATCTGCTTCCAAGTATTTGGCCTGCGGCGTAAAACTTTTCTTCATAATCAACAACAAGAGGAAAGAAACCGGTTTTTTTAGGTTCATCGGACATCGTTACTGTAGCAAGAACGGTTGTGTTTCCGTAAGAAACTAAAACACTTCCTGAAGCCTGTTCCGCAAGGTCGTTAAACTCTACAGTAAGATCCTTTTCAGCTATTTTTGTTGTGAATTTTTCTTTTTTCATTTGTTTGTTTTTTTACTGCTTTGATTTCCTATAAGGTATCGATGTGAATTCTCATCCATATCAATGAAATCATCAGCAACTTCTTTTAATTTTCCTGAAGCGGATTTTCCAAATGCCATTACTTCAACTTGGCATCCTTCATTTATTTTTAAATATTCTATTAAAGGTATAAAATCACCATCGCCTGAAACTAAAACGATAGTATCTAGTTTAGGAGCAGATTTTATGGCATCTATAGCTATTCCAACATCCCAGTCACCTTTTTTTGCACCACCATAAAATATCTGGAGATCTTTTGTTTTTGTTTCTATTCCCAGTTTTTGTAAGGCGTCAAAAAAAGCCTTTTCTTCCCCTGTTTCCGTGGTTATGACATAAGCCATAGCTCTAATTAAAGAACGGTTACATAGACCGTCTTTTAAAACATTACCAAAATTAACTCTTTTTTTATAGAGATGTTTTGCACTGTGGTATAAATTTTGAGTATCTATAAAAACACCTACCCGTTGTTTTTTATGTTTTATAACAGGCATATAACTTAAGGGTTTTTAAGCCCTTTTTTTTATATTAAGTTTTTCCATTAAAGAATCAAATCTTTTTCCGGATTTTTTTTGAAGGTAATTCATTTGTTTTCTTCTATCAGCAACTAGTTGCAATAGTCCCCTTCTTGAGTGTACATCCTTAGGGTGTTCTTTTAAGTGATCTGAAACTTCTTTAATTCTTTCTGTTAATAAAGTTATTTGAACTTCAGGTGAACCTGTGTCACTTTCGTGAACAGCTACTTTTTTTAATAGTTTTTCTTTTTTTGTTTTTGTTACCATAGGATTTGAATATATCACACAAAAAAGCTTTTTACAACCCTTTTGTTTACCTTGTTTTTTATTAATTATATTAATTTTTTTGTAAAAAACCTTGATTTTTAAACTGATTTTAAATTCTAGTTAAAATGTTAATATTGTGCGACTCAAAATTATGTTATTATTAATATTATGGAAATTGAAGATCTTAAAAAACAGTTTCTTGAGTACTTAGAGATAGAGAGAGGTCGTAGTTTAAAAACTATTGAGAATTATGATCGTTATCTTTCAAATTTTATATCTTTTTCTAAAATATCAAGACCCGCTGAAATAACAGACGATCTAATAAGATCTTACCGTCTTTGGTTGAATAGAAGACCTTCAGGAAAGAGTTATGAAGGGGTTTCTGAAACACTTAAAAAAAATACTCAAAATTACTATCTTATAGCTCTTAGGGCCTTTTTGAAGTATTTAATGAAAAGAGGGGTAAAATCCTTGTCTCCTGATCGTATAGAGTTGGCAAAGAGTTCTGAACGTTCTTTGGATCTTATATCGGTTTTAGAATTAGAAAGACTCCTATCGGCTCCTGAGGGAAGTGATATTAAGTCCAAAAGAGATAAGGCTCTTTTGGAGACACTGTTTTCAACAGGTTTGCGTGTTTCTGAGTTATGCTCTCTTTCTAGGGATATTGATCCGGATGCCGGAGAGTTATCTATAAGAGGAAAAGGTGATAAAGTTAGGGTTGTTTTTGTATCTGAAAGAGCTGCTGAGGCCATAAAAGATTATTTAAACGAACGTACTGATGTTGATGATGCGCTTTTTATACAACTTAGTAAAAATAAAGAATCAAAAGAAGAAAAACGTTTAACTCCAAGGTCTGTTGAAAGGACTGTTCAGAAATATGCAAAAAAGGCGGGAATAACTAAAAAAGTTACTCCTCATGTTATTCGTCATAGCTTTGCCACAGATCTTTTAAGAAACGGTGCTGATATAAGATCAGTTCAAGCGATCTTGGGACATGCTAATATAGGTACAACTCAAGTTTATACTCATGTAACAGACGCACACTTAAAAAAAGTTCACAAACAGTTTCATCAAAAAAATAAGAAAAAAGACATTTAAAAGACATTAGAACTTATCCACAGTTTACGTCTTTTAAATGTCTTTTATTATGTTATTCTTTAATCAGACAGAGAAGATAATGTGCACAAATCTCCTCTGGTAGTGAAGTGGACTGTTCCTTATGTTCTTTTAATACCGGTTTTTCTTTGAAGAAAAATAAAATAAAATAAAATAAATCTCTCTCATCTCTCTCTCAAATCTCTCCTTATTTCTTCAAAGGCAATACAACCCCCCATCAAGTAGTTTGTTAATTAGCATTATAAAAAAACAACTCATTATGAGGGGTTTTTGTATTTTTAAGATCATATTTTATTTATTAAACCCTTTTAGTATATTTAAAGCTTGTATTTTTAATATTCATTAAAAATAATGTTAACTATCAAGTTAATAATTAATATATTTTAAATTTAGTTAAGTAATACTTCTACTGATTTAAAGAGAGTTTTGTTTTTTTAAATTTTCAACTATTTATTTTTTAGATATGTTTTAATTTAAAGTGCCGGTTTTTACTTATTTGATACTTTTTATTTTTGATCTGTTGTATTAAATAGTTCTATTGATAGTTTATGTTTCACATGAAACGTTTTGTTTTTATATATTTACTGTTAAAAACCGTTATTTTTATTAAAATTATTTTTTTGTTTCACGTGAAACATTTTATATGTAAAATATTTGATACTTTATTTTACATATTTTTTAAACATAAGATCTGTTTTAGCTATGTTTTATAAATAAATATGGCTTAAAAACTTATTTTGGGGTTTTTTAAACAGAATTTTTAGGTTTTGTGCATTAGAGATGTTTCACGTGAAACATATAATTTATTTAAAAACGTTCTTTATGAAACGCTTATTTATATTAAAAATAGGTTTCACGTGAAACTTATTTTACTTTATATTCCTGCATTAGTTTTTTAATACGTTCTTCTTCTGCCTTTTCTTTAGTTATTTTACCCCTTTTTCCCATTTTTTCTAATTCTTTTTCACTCATTTTAGACATTTCTTTACTACGTTTTGTTAAATGATCTTTTGTATTTAAAGAAGGATCTTCTATAACTTCTTCCAGTAATGCATGAAGAATGAAGCCTATTTTAGGACCTGGATTTAGTCCTGTTGTTTCTATAATATAATTACCATCTATTGCTAGGTTTTTTACAGATACAGGATCTGATAGTACTTTTTTGATCATTGCTTGGTATTTTCTTAACCTGTAGGGCTGTTCTTTTGGTAATCCCATACCTTTCCTGTCTGCAAACCTTAATTTTATAATATCCCATATTTTGTCTTCACCGACGTTTCTTAAAAGCCTTCTTATAGCCGAAAGACTTATTTTATCGGGATCTGAGAAAAACATATGCCAACGAACCAATAAAGATACGGTTTCTATGGTTTCTTTAGGAAATTTTAGTTTTTCAAGTTCTTTTTTGGTTATTTTAGCTCCAACAACTTCGTGACCATAAAAAGAGTAACCTTTACCTTTCTTTCTACGTGTATAAGGTTTTCCAACATCATGAAAAAGAGCTGATAATCTTATTTCTAAAGACCAATTATTATCTGCTGCGTGTTGAAGAGCATAAAGAGAGTGATCAAAAACATCGTATTTATGAGCACCTAACTGTTCTATGTTTATGGTTTTTTCTAATTCCGGTGATATGTAGCTTAAAATTTTAAGTCTACGAGCCATTTCTAAGGCAGAGGAAGGTTGTGATGATAGTATGATACGTATAAATTCATCTCTTATTCTTTCTTTTGATATATAAGAAAGAATTTCACGTTTTTTATACATGGCATTTAAAGTTTTTTCTTCCACTGTTAGATTAAATTCCGCTTGTAATCTAATAGCTCTTAATATTCTTAATCCATCTTCTTCAAAACGCTCATACGGATCTCCTACAGCTCTTATTAGACCGTTTTTCAGGTCTTCCTGTCCTTTGTATGGATCAATGAAAGAAAACGTCTCAGGATCAAAAGCAATAGCGTTAATGGTAAAGTCTCTTCTTTTTAGGTCTTCTTTTATATTTTTTCCAAATTTTACAGAATCCGGACGTCTTTTGTCGGAATAAGTCCCTTCTGTTCTGTATGGAGTTATTTCTATAACTTTTAGATTTTCATTTTCAGTTTCTTTATTTACAACACCTACGGTACCGAAGTTGTTTTCGTAATAAGTGTTTTCAAAAAGTGAAATTATCTGTTCAGGAGAAGCATCAGTAGTAATATCCCAGTCTTTGGGTTTTCTGTTTGTTAAAATATCTCTAACACATCCTCCTACTAAATAGGATTCAAAACCTTCTTTTTTTAAGGTTTTTGTGATAAATAAAACTTCTTCCGGAATGTTGTACTGTTTTGAATTCATTTTAATTGTTTTAATTTTTATGTTATTAAAGTAG
>CAZLGQ010000019.1:0-11508 GCA_964559575.1 uncultured Candidatus Saccharibacteria bacterium
TCTCAGGATATGGGTATATTATTTTCAAAAACAACAGTTGAGACTGATTCTGATCCTATGTCGGCTAAGATACAACCAGCTATCTTTTGAGGTTTGGTAAGACTTACAAAACTAGAAGCTATTGGTGAGGCTATTGTGTCTATAACTTCTATCCCCACACTTTCTATAGCTTCAATAGTGTCATTTATATGATGATCAAAAGCGGTTATAAAAAATGTTCTTACTTCCAGAGAACCACCTTTTAAACCCAAAGGGTTTCCCATAATGTCTTGTCCATCCAATTTATATTCTAAAGGAATAGCGTGAATTATTTTTCTGTTAAAAGATAAAGAGGAGGGTATTTGATTTTCTGAGGCCTCCTGTGCAGACTTTATGTCCGATTCTTTTACTTCTATATTTGCACTTGAAACTACTGTTTTACCGGTAGAAGTTACCCCTTGTAATCCTATGCCACCTATGGATGTAAAAGCTCTTGTTATTGAAATTTCTGATGATTTTTGAGCTTGTTTTACAGCTTCTTTTATACTTTTTTTTATTTCAGATTTATTTACTATGTATCCGTTTCTTAAGCCTCTAGATTCTGCTGAGCCGGTTCCTATTATACGTGGAAAGTATTTGTTTTTATTTTTTACCTTTTCAACAACGACAACTTTCACTTGATGTGTTCCTATGTCTATTCCTACTGTTGTGTTGTTGGTTGTCATGTTTAATAAGTTTAATAAGCTAACTTCTATATCGCTTTAGTAAGCGCTTTTCTTCTTTATCCATTGTACAACCATGTTCCATTCCTTTCAAATGTAATAGACCGTGGATAAAGAGGTAGATTAAAAATACCTTAAATGACATTCCAAACTTTGGTGCATCATCTCTGGCTTTTTTTAAATTAATAAAGATCTCTCCATCTTTACTGGATAAAGGAAAACTTAAAATACTAGCCGGTTTGTCTTTGTTTTTATATCTAATATTTAAATAACGAGAAGTAGCATCTCCAATAAAAACCAAACTTAATGAGTATTTTTTTCCTAGAATGTCTTCTTTCATTTTTTTAAAAGAAAGTCGCGGGTGTTTTATCCGCGACTTTTTTGTAATACTGAAACTGTCATTATAAAACTCAGACATTTTATTATGCTATTTAACTTTTATTTATTAAATAAAAGTTTTTCGTTTAAGAACGACGTGAAGAAAAAGAATTGGATCTGTCAGGTATTTTTCCTAGTTTTATTAACTTCTCTCTTTCTTCTATTTTTTTAATACGTTTCAATGTCTGTTGTTTTTTCTTTAATTCCGAGGAAGGTCTACTTCTAAAACGTATAGATTTTACTCTGGGCAATATACCTGATCCTTGTACTCTTTTTGTAAAACGCCTTATTAGAGAGGCGTTATTTTCACTATCTTGTTTTTCAACTTTTACATTTGTTGCTGTCATAGTTAGTTAAGTTAACATAATAACGGTTTTTCTTCAAGTTTATTGATGTTTTTTTATTGTTTTTGTTTTTTTTACTTAAAGCCATTTTTTTTTAAATAAAGCACAAGTTCTTTTAAAGGGATCGTTTCTTGAGAGTGATCCAGAGTATTTCTTACCATCACTGTTTCTTCTAATGCTTCTTTTTGACCCATTATTATTATGTATGGCATTTTATATCTTTCAACTATATTCATCTGACCTGATAGTTTATCTTTTGTTAAATAATGACAGATGGGAATACGTTCACGTCTGAAAATATTTATTGTTTTTAAACTTTTTTGTTTGGCCACGTTACCTAAGTGAACAAAATGGAATTTAGGAGTTATTGTTTTAGGGGATGTTTTTTTGTTTTTTTCTTTTCTTTTATAAGAAAGAAGAACACCTATAGCCGGAGTGCTTTTTTGGTAGCCTAATCTTTTGGAAAGTGGACTGTAACGCATTCCATAGGCTGATATTAACTCTTTTTTTTGGTCTTTATTATCGTACGAAACTATTTTAAAGATAGTGTGCCCATGAATAGCTCGGTGGGCCAATAAACATTCATTTATTGAATAGGGTATTTCCAGTTCTTCTAAATATTCAATGATCTCTTTAAAGTGTTTTCTGCTTTCATCAGAAAGATAAGCTATTGGTTTGGGAGCGTTTTCAATAAATATGTCCACTCCTTCTTCTTTTGAAGAAAATAAGGAGTGGGGATTTTTTTTACACTGTTCTTTCGTTTTTTTCGGTAATCTGTTTAATATTGATTTTATATACAGATTTAGATCTTTTTCAAAAGCTTCTCTTGAATGTTTATCTCCAACACTGTTTAGCTCCACTTCCATACTGTTAAATCCGTTTTCTTCCAAAATGGCATAAGAGGTTTGTATAGCAATAGCTTCGGCCACACTTCCTGATACACCTAGTATATCTAAACCGCATTTTTGACGAACTGTATCCTTTTCTTTTTTGGTACGGTAAGTTTTTTCTTGATAGAGCATTATTGGATTGGGAAGACCGTTGAAATGTCCATTTTTGTAAAGTTTTATTAGGGTAGCTTTTTCTTCAGGGTTAAAATACTTTTCGTTTTCGGTTGAATTACCAAAGATACTGTCTATTGAACTTACCGCTCTGGCGGCTGATCTATCTATTGTTGAAGAACGAAAGCATTTAATAGGGGTAAATCCATAATAAAGAACAGTTTCAAGAGAAGGGCTATAATTATTTTTTATAACTTGAAAAATTTCATAGTTATGTGAAATCGGTCTATTTGTTATTAGTATACTTGAAAGTGTTTGTTTGTTGGACATATGCAAAAAAATGCATCACTTAACTTCATCTAAATGTTTTTAATTAAGAAATTCCGGGTAAAAAAGAGATAGATGAAGGTGGTAATAATCTCACAAGAGGACGACCAATTATTAATTCTTTTCTTAAAGGACCCCAAGATCTAGAGTCTGAACTTTCAGAACGGTTATCACCTAAAACATAATATTCTGAACTGTTTAAACTTACATTAGGTTCTCTTCCGTATCCGGATCCTTGTTTTATATATGGTTCGTCTAAAGTTTTTCCTTCAGGAAAATCTTCATTATATATAGTTATATTAGATCCTTCCATTTTTATTCTTTCACCGGGTAATCCTATAACTCTTTTAATAAAGAACTGATTGTGGTCATTGGGGTATTTAAATACTATTATATCTCCACGTTCCGGTTTATTAAAACGGTAACTTAATTGGTCTACTATTAGGTATTCCCCGTGATGGAAAGTTGGATCCATAGAGGCTCCGTTTACTATGAATGGTTGAGCTATAAATATTCGTATAGGTACGACAACTACGACAATAATGAGTATAAATTTAAAGGTATCGCGTATCATTTGCGATATTGTAATACAAACCTTTGAATACTTCAAGTTTTTGGCTATTTTTCTTTATTTTTAAAAATTATTTTATTTTTTTAAATATGTTAATCTTAATTATATGTATTATATTATTGGACTTGGAAATATTGGTGATAAATATGAATTTACTCGTCATAATACAGGGTTTATTTTAGTTGATTTTTTAAGAGAAAAGTGGGATATGGAACAATGGCAATTAAATTCCAGTATGGGTTTTTTTATTTCAAAAGGTGAGGTTTGTGGAAAGTTCGTATCTCTAATAAAACCTTATGGTTTTATGAATAATTCAGGTAATGTCGTTTTTAAATTAAAAAAACAAGGAATTCAAGCTGATAGATGTATTGTTATTCATGATGAGATAGATCTTCCTTTAGGTTTTGTTAAATTTAATTACAATCGCGGTCCCGGGGGGCATAGAGGTGTAGGATCTATTATTAAAGCTTTTAATGGTAAGGATTTTTTTAGGATCAGAGTTGGAGTATCTCCTGTTTCAGAATTAAGTAATGTTAATAAACCTTTTGGAGAAGAAGCAGTACAAAGGTTTATTTTAGGTAATTTTTCTAAAAAAGAAATAAACGAAATAAATAAATCCGGTTTTCGTATAAAGGGTTATTTGGAAACTTTTTTAAAAGAAGGTTTTGAAAAGGCAATTAGTCAGTGTAAAGGGTAAGAAAAAACTCGATCATTATATGATCGAGTTTTTAGTTATTTTTCCTGTTGTTTGTTTTCGTTTCCGCAAGACAGTGTCATTTTCTGTTCTACCGGATCAAAGTATGTGATATTAAAGGAGTATGTTTTTCCAAGCTCCAGAGCTTCTTTTAGTTTTTCTTCATTTCCAAATTCAGAAACGTGAACCAATCCGGCTACTCCTTCTTCTATACTTGCCAGAGCTCCGTGTTTGTTGAATTTTATGATAACACCTTCAACTTTATCTCCTGTTTTATATTTCTTAGAGGCTTCTTCCCAGGGGTTATCTTTAAGAGCTTTTATTGAGAGTGAAATTCTATCATCTTTTTTCTCAATAACTTTTACTTTTATTTTTGTTCCTACTGAGAAAAGATCTCTGGGGTCTTCTACTAATCCCCAATCAAGTTCGGATATATGTACTAGTCCTTCAAGACCTTCTTCTAATTTTACAAATACTCCAAAATCAACTATTCCTGTTATTTCTCTTTCAAGTATATCTCCTACCTCATAATTTTCTAAGACATTTTCTTTTTCCGGTTCAGCGTCTATCTTTTCCGAGAATATTAATTTTTCTTCTTCAGCTGAAGCTGTAATAACATATACGGTTAGTTTTTCTCCTACAAGACGTCTTAATTCTTCCAGAATACGATCTTTGTCACCGTCTTCAATATTTGGATAATTTTCAGTTTTTAATTGAGATGCAGGTAAAAATCCCTGTATTCCTTGCCAAGACATTATTAAGCCTCCTTTGTTGGCTTCTTCTACCGTTAGTTCCAGAGGAGTTTTGTTTGCCATTGCTTTTTCAGCTTCAGTCCATATTAGAACTTGTCTGGCCTCTTTTAATGATATTTCGATATAACCGTTTTCATTGCTTGTTTCAATAACTTTTCCTGATACAGTGTCGCCTAACTTTATTTTACGAATTATATCTCTGGCATGTATTAGTTCTTTTCCGTAAATTATACCTGTTCCAAAAGGTGCTAAGTCTACATAAACGGCATGGGTATCTATACTTATAACAGGTCCTTCAACTACATCTCCTTTAATTGGAGGTGTTAATGAATCGTCTAGGAGATTTTCCATTAAACCTCCTCTTTTTTCTTTATCGTAAACTTGTTTTTGGTTTTTGAGTTGTTCGGGAGAAACTTCTGATGATTTTATAGGATTTTGAACTGTTATTTTTTTTTCAGATGTTTGGTTTTCATCTGTTGATATTTGGTTTGTGATCATATTTTTTTTAGGTAAACAGGTCCAAATATTCGTTATCAATCTTTAATTTTATTTGGGGTTACTATTTACCTTCTGATAATTTTCTCAGTGAGTGTACTATATATATTATAAAATGACAAGAAAAAATTATTTTAAAAGTTATTTTTTCAGTCTTTAATATGTTGGTTTTTTGTGATACAATGATTTTATTATGATTATTAATTTTGCCGGATTACAAACCTTTAAAATTCAGTTTGGAGATACTGTCATAGCTGTTAATCCAGCTTCTAAAGATTCAAAAAATGTTAAACAGCCCATTAAGTTTGGTGCAGATATAACTCTTGTGAGTTTAGCACATCCGGATTTTAATGGTGCTGAAAATACTTTTAAAAATAGTAAAAATCCTTTTGTGATAGAAGGTCCTGGTGAATACGAAGTAGGTGGTATAACTATAACTGGTCTTAATTCTCCGGCTCAGTATGAAGGAAGAAAATTTAATACCATTTATACGATGAGATTAGAGCAAATGAATTTATGTTTCCTAGGGGGTTTAGCACATTCAGATCTTTCACCGGATACGTATGAAAAAATAGATGGTGTTGATATATTATTTATACCTATTGGAGGAGAGAGTGTTCTTGAACCTTCGGAAGCTTATAAGTTATCGGTTAAACTTGAAGCCAAGGTTATAATCCCTTGTCATTATACAGATGTTAAAGATGAGAATGTTTCTGAATTTCTTAAAGAAACAAGTGAAGACGAATTTGAACCGGTAGAGAAATATACGGTAAAGAAAAAGGATATTGAAGGTAAAAATGGTAAAGTAAAAATATTATCTCCGTTAAAGTGATCTTTTTATGTTCTCTTTTTTAGATAATCTTAAAAAAAGGTCAGAAAAAGAAAAAAAGATTATCTCTATTTCTGTTTCGGCAGGAGTTACTTTTTTAATATTTATAATTTGGTTTATGAATTTAAATTTTGAAATCTCAGATGAAGAAACGGAAACAGAAAAAGGGTTAATTGGAGGTTTGGGAAAATATAAAGATGATTTTCTATCTGAGACCAGAGAATTAGTTAGTGATACAGAAAAATCTTACAAGGAGAGTGATGTTGCAAAAGCAAGGGAGTTGTTTAGTATACTAGAAAAGTATAATGATATGGATGTTATTAAAAAAAATGATCCTGTTGAATTTTTTAAACAGATGTCTGAAGAAGATGCGGTAAGATTTTTTGAGTTAGTAGTAGATATGGAAAGGTATGAAGGTGAATTTTTTGATAAAAATAAAGTTGGATCAAGTACAGATATGTCAAAAGAAGATATTATTGAATTAATAAAAGAAATGAATGAGGGTTTTAGTGAAAATAAAGAAGAGTCTGTTGAGGTAATAGAAGATGATATGAAAGAAAAATAAAGTTTTGGTAATTTTGATAAAAAAGATTTTTAATGTAATATCTATAATACTTTATACTTAATTTATTATGAGTGAAGGAAAAAAGAAAAAAGAAGAAAAAGACATTCCTCCTGAGGGGAAAAATGTTATTCCACATAACATAATAACAGAGATGAAAGATTCTTATCTGGATTATGCAATGTCGGTTATTACATCAAGAGCTCTTCCTGATGTAAGGGATGGATTAAAGCCGGTTCATAGACGTATTCTTTATGCGGCACATAATATGAACCTAACAGCCGGAGGTAAGTTTAGAAAATCCGCTGCTATTGTTGGTGAGGTTTTAGGTAACTATCATCCTCACGGAGATTCTTCGGTTTACGATGCTTTGGTTAAAATGGCTCAACCCTTTACATTTAGGTATCCTTTGATAATAGGTCAAGGAAATTTTGGTTCGGTAGACGGTGATTCTGCTGCAGCGATGAGGTATACCGAAGCAAAGATGTCCAAATTAGCCGGAGAGAGTTTGAAAGACATAGAAAAAGAAACAGTAGATTGGCGAGCAAATTATGACGGAACCAAACAAGAGCCAACCGTTCTTCCAACCACTTTCCCTAATTTACTTGTTAATGGAACTTTAGGTATTGCTGTCGGTATGGCCACCAATATTCCTCCTCATAATATAAGAGAGGTAGCGGATGCTATTCTTTATATGGTAGAAAATCCTAAAGCCACCACTGAAGATCTTTTGCATTTTATAAAAGGTCCTGATTTTCCTACAGGTGGAGTTGCTTTTAATAAACATGATATACAACAGGCTTACGCTACAGGAAAAGGGGGTATAGTTACCAGAGGACATGCGTCAATAGAGGATGGCCGTGCGGGAAGTAAATTTATTTTGATCTCTTCAATACCTTATAGAGTTAATAAAGCTGATCTTATAATGAAAATAGCTTCTCTTGTTAAGGATAAAAAAATAGACGGAATAAAAGGTTTAAGAGATGAATCTACTAAAGACATAAGGGTAATTGTTGAATTAAAAAATAATGCTCACCCTCAAACTGTTTTAAATACTTTATATAAACATACTTCACTGGAGGATACTTTTTATATGAATTTAGTGGCTTTAGTTAAAGGAGTACCTCAAACTCTTTCTTTAAAAGGAGTTTTGGAACAGTTTATAGCTCATCGTTTTGAAGTTATAAAAAGAAGAACTGAGTTTGACCTTAATAAAGCTAGAGAAAGAGAGCATATTCTTTTGGGATTGAAAAAAGCATTAGATCATATTGATAAGATAATAAAGATAATAAAGGCTTCCAAGGATACTAAAACCGCACATATGAATTTAATGAAAGAGTTTAAATTCTCTGAAAGGCAAGCAACAGCTATACTTGAAATGAAACTTCAAAAACTTGCCGGTTTGGAAAGGAAGAAAATAGAAGAAGATCTGAAAAATACTCAAAAACTCATTAAAGAATTGGAAGCTATATTAAAAAGTTCTAAGAAAGTAAGAAATATAATAAGTGAAGAAACCAAAGAATTAGCTGATAAATATGGTGATGATAGAGTTACGATGGTATCTCCTCATAGTGCTAAATCTTTTTCCACAGAGGATCTGATTCCGGATGAAGAAAATGTTTTGGTTATGACTTCAGGGGGTTATATTAAAAGAACAAGTCCTCAGGAGTATAGAACTCAAAAAAGAGGAGGGGTTGGAGTTGTTGATCTAAACACTAAAGAGGAGGATTTTGTGAAAACCTTCTTAACAGCCAGTACTCATAGTGATATTTTGTTCTTTTCTGATCTGGGAAAGGTTTATAAATTGAAGATGTATGAAATACCGGAAGGAAAAAGGTCAACAAAAGGAAAATCCATTATGAATTTCTTGCCTTTAGCTTCCGAAGAGAAGATCAGTTCGGTTTTAGCAATGCCAAAAGACATTAAAAAAGAAGAAGACTATGCTGTTTTAATGGTAACAAAGCGTGGGGTATCTAAAAAAGTAAAGGCGGCTGATTTTCATGAAGTTAGAAGGAACGGACTTATCGCCATAAAACTGAAAGATAAAGATGGTTTGGTTTCTTCTTCATTTATAGCACCTAAAGATAGTGTGGTTATAACTACGGCTAATGGTCAAACGGTAAGATTTAAATCAAACGATATTCGTTTAATGGGAAGAAGTGCAACCGGAGTTAGAGCGATGAAATTAAAAGGAAAGGATGTGGTAATAAGTGCTGATGTTGCTCGTAGTTATTATTCTGATCCTGTTTTATTGACTTTAACTGAAAATGGTTTTGGTAAAAAGACATCGCTTTCTGAGTATAAAATACAAAATAGAGGTGGTACCGGAATAAAAACAGCCTCTGTAACTGAAAAGACAGGTTTGATCATAGCAGCTCGTGTGGTTGAAGAAGAGAAGGAACTTATAGCTGTTTCTAAAAAATGCAATGTTATACGTATAGATATAGGTGGTGTACCTCGTTTAGGTAGACAGACACAAGGTGTTAAGATAATGAGAATCAGGAAAGGAGATACCTTGGCTACAGGGATATGTTTATAATTTACTTTTAATATACACATTTTTTGGTTTTCTGTTGTGCTATAATTAAATCATGTCAATTTTTGTTGACCCTAAAAAAGCTATAGAAGTTTTAGATTTATCTCCCGGTATGCAAGTGGCTGATGTTGGGTGTGGAGTTGGTCATTATACTTTTGAAATAGCCGAAAAATTAAATGAAAAAGGTAGAATTTATGCAATAGATATTAGAAAAAATGTGTTAGATAAGGTAGCTTCTGAGGCAAAAGAAAAAGGGTTTTCCATAGTTGATGTTATATGGGGTGATGCCGAAAAAGTTGGAGGGACAAAAATAGCTGATGAGTCAGTTGATGTAGTTGTTGCTTCAAATATTTTTTTTCAAGTTGAAGATAAAGATTCGTTAGTTAAAGAATTTTCAAGAATCACTAAATTAAATGGTAAGATACTTATTATAGAATGGAAGAATTCTTTTGGTGGTTTGGGTCCTTCAGAAGAAATGATCGTTGATCCCAAGGAGGTTAAGGAGTACTGCAAATCTTGTTCTTTGGTTTTTGAAGAAGAACATAAAATGGGAACTCATCATTATGAGCTATTGTTTACAAAAAATAACATAGTATAATTTTTATATGTCAAAAATAGGAGAAATGTCCACCTTTCAATTGGTTCTTATGTTGGTGTTTGGTGTTGCCGCTGTTGTGGCGGTAGCGGTTTTTGCTTTAGGGGGTATCTTGGGGGGAGGATCTGGTCCTGTAACCAGATTGGAGCTGTGGGGTTCTGTAGAAGAAAGATTTGTTAGGGATTGGATAAAAGAAACATTTGAAGAAAATGAAGATATTAAAGTAGATTATAAATATATTTCGGCTGATAGTTTTGATGAAGAGTTAGTGGATAAGATTTCAGTTAATGAAGGGCCTGATATGGTTTTAATGTCTCAAGATCAGATATTTAGGCACAGAAATAGGATCTATAATATATCTTTTGATTCTTTTTCCAAAAGCCAATTTAGAAATACTTTTGTACAATCTACTGAAGTTTTTTTAAATGATAAAGAAGATAGTTTATACGGTTTACCTGTCTTAATTGATCCTATTGTAATGTATTGGAACCGTTCACTATTGAGAGGTACGGGATATGTCAGACCTCCGGAAAGTTGGGGTGATTTTAATGGATTTGTTTCAGACACGGTTTTAAAAGAGGACGGGATCATTATAGAACCTTCAGTTGCATTGGGTGAGTATGAGAATGTTGAGCACTCAAGAGATATTTTAAGTACTTTAATATTCCAATCGGGAGGTGGGATAATAAAAGAAGATAAAGATGGTTTCTCTGTGGTTTTGGATGATAAGTCTAGTAGTCAATCAATAGAACCCACAGTTTCGGCTCTGTTGTTTTATACGGATTTTTCCAATCCCGATAGATCCACTTATAGTTGGAACAGGGGATTTAATAATTCACTTGAAAGTTTTATAAATGAAGATCTGATGGTTTATTTTGGTAGAGCCTCAGATATAGTGGAAATAAAAGACAGGAATCCTCTTTTGGATCTGGGTGTTGCAACGGTTCCCGAAGAAAAAGAAAGAGGTAGATCTGTTTCAATGGGTGAAGTTTTAGGTTTAACAATAATGAGATCAAGTGAAAATATTGGAGATTCTTTTTCCGCGATGACTCATTTAACTTCTTCATACTCTTTAGATATTCTATCTGATAACTTTTATGGAATGCCTCCAGCTAGAGCTGATGTTTTATCTGATTCTTCCGGAAATTCAGTTTATGAGCCGGTTTTTTACTCTTCGGCTATAAATTCGGTAAGTTACATCAATCCAATTTCTGATGAAGATATGGAAGATATTTTTAAGGAAATGGTTGAAGGTGTAGTTGATGGAGATATGGAGGTAATTGAGGCTGTTAGAGGGGCTTCTAGAAGAATGAATAATATTTTAAGGGATAGGTAATTATGTTTTTTTTAAAGGTTTTATTTGTTTTTATACTTTTTTTAATTCCTTATGTAGCTCTAGCTCAAGGGTTGGTTCCGGACTGTAGTCCTGATTGTGGTTTTGACGACTTGATGAAACTTGTTGGAAATATAATAGAGTTTTTTGTTTTATTGGCAATTCCACTTGCTGCAATTTCTTTTGCTTGGGCGGGTTTTATATACATGACATCCGGAGGTAATCCCGGAAAGACATCTAAAGCACATGGAATATTTAAAAAGGTAGGAATAGGTTTGGTTATTGTTTTAGGAGCTTACACTATTGTTAGTGTTATTTTAAGAGCCTTAACGGAATGGGGTTCTCCGGAGGAAATAGTGATTAATTTAATTTAGTTTATTAATATATGAA
>CAZLGQ010000020.1:0-11133 GCA_964559575.1 uncultured Candidatus Saccharibacteria bacterium
GATACTATAGCTTCAACAGAAACTGATCAAGCAGATAAACCGCTTGAAGATATTGTTATAAAAGAAATTTCAGTAATTACAGATTAGATAAAAGAAAAATTAAGAAAAACCATGTTAAAACATGGTTTTTCTTTACTGTTTTTAAAAGTTCTGGTAATATAATTATGTTCAATTAGTTTTAAATAACTATTTTATTTCAAAAAACATGAATGACTCAGAAGAAAAAAAATCAGATATGGAAGATTTGATGGAAGAGTTGGAAAAAGACATGTCTGAAATTGATTCTCTTGAAAGTTTAAAAAAAAATCAAGAGAAATATCTAGGTAAAAAAGGTTTAGTTAAAAGACTTTTTAATGAAATAAAATCTTTCTCAGGTGAAGAAAAGATAAAAAGAGCTTCTTTAATACAGAAACTACAAAAAAGAGCAACTGAACTTATTGAAAAAAAAGAAGAGATTCTTAAAAAGGAACATATTGATAGTAAAATAAAAGAAGAAGCTGAAAGTTTAGATTACTCCGTACCTAAGGTGGGTCATATTCATCCCATAACTCAAACTGTGGCGATGTTAAATAAGGTGTTTAAAGGTATGGGTTATAGTGTTTTAGATGGACCTGAGTTGGAAACAGATGAATACTGTTTTCAACGTTTAAATGTTCCCAAAGATCATCCTGCCAGGGATATGCAAGATACTATTTATGTGGAAAGTCCCAAGGTTCTTTTAAGAACTCAGGTTTCATCTGTTGAGGCTAGAGTATTGGAACTTTATAAACCTCCTTTTAAAATAGTTTGTCCCGGTAGAGTTTATAGAAATGAAAAAACAAACAAAAGTAATCATTTTATATTTCACCACTATCAAGGGGTGGTAGTAATGGAGAAGATAACCCTAAAAGATCTTTTTGGAACTATGAGCTGTCTTTTTAAGTCTATATATGGTCCTGATGTAAAATATAGATTTAGGAATAAATATTATCCCGAAGTGGAACCGGGAGTTGGTCCGGATATGCTTTGTTTTAACTGTAAAGGAAAAGGTTGTGTTGTTTGTAAAAATGTTGGATGGATAGAGATGGGGGGAGCTGGAATAATTCATCCCAATGTTTTAAGTCAGGCCGGAATAGATCCTAAGAAATGGAAGGGTTTTGCTTTTGGGATGGGACTTGATAGATTTGTTATGGCTAAGTATAAAGTTACAGACATAAGAACTCTTCTTGGAGGAGATCTTGCATATAAATATTACGAAAATGAAAATACTTTATAGTGATATTAAAAAAATGGTCCCGGGTTTGAAAAAAACCCCTCAAGAAGTAGCCGAAGCTCTTACTTTAACCGGTTTTATGCTGGATGAGTTTCAAGAGGTTGAGTATCAAAATAAAAAGGATCATTTAATTGGTTTGGAGGTAAGACAGAACCGACCGGATGGTCTTTCTGTTTTTGGTGTAGCCAGAGAAGTTGCCGCTTATTATGGTCTTAAATTAAAGTTACCAACTGAAGAAATACCTAAAACTTCAAAAAGTAAACCGGCTATTAAAATTGAAGAAAAAGATCTGGTTAAAAAAGTGAAGGCTGTTAGCATTAAAGGGATAAAGAATTCCGAATCTCCTGATTGGTTAAAACAGTTTCTTTCTTTTTATGATATTAACTCTATAAATTTACCTGTTGATATATCTAATTACGTTATGTTGATGACCGGTTACCCGTCTCATCTTTTTGATGCAGATAAACTAAATGGAGGTCTTGTTTGGTCTTTGAATAATCAATTTGATCGAATAGTTACATTAGACGGATCTGAAATTGAACTTAATAAAGATGAAATGATCATTAAAGATGATAAGAATATTTTATGTTTAGCTGGTATTGTTGGAGGAGAGGTAGCTAAAATAGATTTGGAAACAAAGAACATTGTTTTAGAAATGGCGGTGTATGAACACTCATTAATAGGAAGAAATGCCAGAAGTTTAAATATGGTAACTGAAGCCAGTAATAGACTTTCTAAGAATTTGGATCCGGCCGGAGTGAATGAGTCTTTTAAACTGTTAGTTTCTATGATACTTAAATACTGTGGGGGAGAGATAAGTACATCTGTTTTTGATCATTCTTCCAAAAAAGAAAGGTCTTCAGTTATAAAATTTGATCTCAGTTTACCCGGGATCTATGCCGGAGTTGATATTTCTGAAAAAAGATCTTTAAAGATATTAAAAGATCTGGGCTTTGAAGTAAAAGGAACCGGAAAAAAGGTTGATGTAATTCCTCCCGTGGGAAGAAAGGATGTATCATTACCGGAAGATCTAGTGGAGGAAGTTATAAGAATATTTGGTTATAACAAAGTACCTCATGAAGAAACTCCTGTTTTAGAGGTTGTAGATAATATAACTCCTCTGAATATAGTTCTTGCTGACAAGATGAGAAATGTATTAACATCTTTAGGTTTTGATGAGGTTCTTTCTAAACCTATGGTTAGAAAGGGAGAGAACTCTCGTACAAATTATTTGAACTGGAAAGAGATAACGACAGAAAATGCCATTAATGAAGAGTATCCCGATTTAAGACAGACTACCGCTATTGGGCTTTTGAATACTTCTAAAAAACATCTTAAAAAGAATATAAAGTATGTAAATTTATTTGAAATAGGAAAGGTTTTTGGTAAAAGAAAAGCAGGTTATGAAGAGCGTGAATTATTAGGGATCTTTCATAGTCCTTATTCCTCAGAAGTTTCTATTTCTGATTTTAAAAATACTGTTGAAAAGACTTTAAGATCCATAGGGCTTGTAGATATATCTTATAAAGAATCAAAAAGTATACCGGAAGTAGCAAATCCTTATTCCTGTTGGGAGGTTTTAGCTAAAGACAAAGTTATCGGTTTGATTTATAAGATCAAACCCCATGAGATCAAAAGAAACTCTTACTTTTCAGAGTTTGATCTGGAAAGTATCTTAAAGGTTTTAAAAAATATAGATAGTAAATCAACAGTTGAGCTTAATCAAAAACTTATTGTTTTAGATGCTAATATTGAAATAAATAAAGATGATGATCTATTTAAACATTTAAAAGATGTAAAAAAGAAGATCGGACATAGTAACATATGGGCCATAAGTGTTGTTGACGAGTTTCCTCTAAAAGATCGTATAAGATACACGGTTAGAGTTTCTTACTATAATTTATCTGACCAAAAAGCTAAAGATATACATTTAAAAGTTTTTGGTTCTTAAGAAATTAAGTACCATTACATTTCTTCCAAGGTGTCTATTCCTAAAAGGGATAGACCTTTTTTAATAGCTTCTGCTGAAGCTAAAACAAGAGCTAACTTTTGACTTGATAGATCTTTATCCTCACTTACCACTTGGTGTTCGTTGTAGAATTTATGGAAGGCTTTTGCCAGATCATAAACAGCAATGGTTAAAACAGAAGGACTGTATGAAGAGGCTGCAGATTTGATGACTTCGGGGAAATTTATGATCTTTTGGGCAAGTACACGTTCTTCCGGATTGTTTCCAAGTTTATCAAAGTTTTCTTTGGAAGCTTTTATGTCAGCTTCTTTTGCTTTTTTAGTAATACTAATAGCTCTTGCATAAGCATATTGAACATAAGGTCCGGTTACTCCCTCAAAAGATATTGATTCCTTTGGGTTAAAAAGTATTTTATTTTTCGGACTGGTTTTTAATATGAAAAATTTAATTGCTCCAAGTCCTATTTTGTTTGCTCTTTCTTTGATTTCTTCTTCTGAAAGATCTTTTTTGTGTCTTTCCTTAATTTCTTTAGCTGCCAGATCAATAACTTCTTTAGCTAGATCGTCAGCGTCAACAACCGTTCCTTCTCGAGATTTCATTTTTCCATCAGGAAGTTCTACCGTGTTATATGATAGGTGGTAACATTTATCAGCCCAAGGGTATCCTAATGCTTTTAATGCAGAAAAAAGAGTTTTAAAATAGTATTCCTGTTCACTTCCTACAAGATGAATGGATGCTTTAAGGTCAAAATCTGTTGCTTTTTGTTTAGCAAGTGCAATATCTTGAGTGGCATATACTGAAGTACCATCTTCTCTTAGTAACGTTAATATTTTGTTTTTTCCGTCTTGATCTGGTTTGATCTCTTCTTTTGGGAGTTTAAATATAACTGATTCTTTTGGTCCTTTAGAGAATATTCCTTTTTCTAATCCCTCAAGAATGGTTTTTTTACCTTCTTTATATATTTCTGATTC
This sequence comes from uncultured Candidatus Saccharibacteria bacterium, assembly GCA_964559575.1. GTDB lineage: Bacteria > Patescibacteriota > Minisyncoccia > Phycocordibacterales > CSBR16-193 > SKVL01. Next base: position 4,193 of record CAZLGQ010000020.1, read on the forward strand.
AAAGTATATAATATCAAATTCAAAACCAAAATTTTTATAGGTTTCTTCAAATCCTGATAAAACCCAATCATTCATTTTTTTCCATATTTTTATTGTTTCAGGATCCCCTTCTTCCCATTTTTTTAAAAGGTTTTGAGCTTCTTCTAATATTGAAGGGTCTTCTTTTTCTTTTTTAGAAAAAAGGACATAGTAATCACCTACAAAGTGGTCACCTTTCTTACCTTCACTCTCCGGAGTATTACCGTTTCCAAATTTTTTCCAAGCCAACATTGATTTACATATATGTATACCTCTATCGTTTACAATATTTGCTTTAACTACGTTTTTACCGGAGAAATCTAAAATGGAAGAAAGTGACATTCCAAGAACGCCGTTTCTCACATGACCCAAATGGAGAGGTTTGTTGGTATTAGGGGATAGATATTCTACCATTGTTACTTTTTCTTCTTTTTTCTTTGTTGGTTCTATTTTTTTATTACAGGCTTCATTAAATAGATCGTTTTCATTTATTTTTACATTTATGTACGGACCTATTGCATTAAATAAGGCGAAATCACTCTTGTTCATTTCTAAAGATAACTCTTTTGCAACTGTTGCAGGGTCTTTTTTAAACTGTTTTGCTAACAAGAAACATTCTATAGCAAAATCTCCCATTGTTATGTTGGGAGGTACGTCAATGGATATATTTTCATTTGTCTTTTCGTTGTACTTTTGTATACAGGCTTCATTAAATATTTCTTTTATTTTTTCTTTTATTTTCATATTTAATTTTTGTATAATAATAAAAATATATCATACAATAACACGAACATCTAGATAAATAGTCAATGATATATTTAAAATATTTTTTATTAAACAATTTAATTGTTAGAATAAAAGAAGAGTTTTTAATTTTATTTGAAGTAATAGTTAGATATGTTTCCTGAGGCAATTGTTTATATTTTAATATTTATTTTTTCTTGTACGATTTTTTATTTTACCGGTAGTTGGATAGTGGGAGGAGTAATAAAGATATCTTACAAATTAGGTTGGAAGGAGTTTGTTTTAGCATTTTTAGTAATGGCTTTTACGGCTTCACTTCCTAATTTCTTTGTTGGAATAACTTCAGCTATAAGAGGAGTACCTGAACTTTCTTTTGGTGATGTTATAGGGGGAAACCTGATAGCTTTGACTATTGCCGCTCCATTGGCTTTAATGTTTTCCTTTAGAAAAGAAATAACAGCTTTTAGTCGTACTGTTCAATGGTCTCTTTTCTTTACTTTAGGAGCCGCTTTTTTACCCAGTGTTTTGGTTTTTAATGGTTCTTTAAGTAGGATAGATGGTCTTATTTTAATAATGTTTTTTGTTATTTATGTTTTTTGGCTTTTTCGTAAAAGAGAACGTTTTATGTTAATTGGAAAAAATAATATAAAACCCAAGAGTGAGGATTCTTCTTTGAATAGAATGGATATTTTCAAAATTATAGCAGGTCTGTTTTTAATAGTTGTTGCCGCTCAAGGTATTGTGGTTTCGGCGACATACTTTGCGGAAGGTTTTGGTTTATCTTTATTTTTGATAGGTATTTTGATCGTTGGTGTTGGAAACGCTCTTCCACAAATATATTTTTCTTCAGCAGCTTCTTTTAAAGGAGAAAATTGGATTTTATTAGGAAGTATTATGGGTTCTGTGGTTATTCCGGCCACTCTTGTTTTAGGAATTGTTTCTTTAATAAACCCAATAAATGTTGATAATATTGATGTGGCTATGGTGGGACGTATTTTTTTAATGTTTGCAGCGGTAGTGTTTTTCTTTTCTCTTAAAACAAGTCATAAGCTCATCTTACAAGAAGCTTTATTACTTTTATCAATTTATGGAGCGTTTTTGTTTTACATATTTTTCATTTACTAAATTTAGTCTTTGCTCCTGTCTGTTTATCTCTGTATAATAAAAAGAATGGTCCAAGAATCACTTGATAACAAAAAAGAAATAAAACCTTTTAAAGATTCAAAAGAAGAAGCTGATTTTTTACGTGAAAAGATATTGGAAAATGAGAAAAATTTTAATTTAGATAAAAAAGAAAAGGAAAAAGAAAATATTGAAAAAATAAAAGAATATCAAAAAAGACCTTCCTCGGAAGTATTAGAAGAAGGTATAAAAATATCTGAAGGTGATAAGGATTCATGTTTATTGGATCTTGAGTCGGAGGAATACAACGAAAAGATTAATGCCATATTAGATTTAATTGAAGAAAAGGGCGTACATAACGCTCTTTCTTTGGTTGATAAAATGAATGATCCTCATTTAGAAGATGATGTTCATCGTTTTCTTGTTCAGTGGTTAAAGGAGGGGTATGAAATTAAAGGGTTAAAAGAAAAAACTATTCTTTGGCGTTCATTAAAGATGACTCTTTTTGAGATCTCTCTTCCGGGAACAAAAGAGGAAAAAGATGTTAGAAGTTTTAAAGAGATGGTTTCTTTAATGGAACAGTTTTACGCCGGAATGTTTTCAGTTGTAGGTAATAGTAAAAAAGGTGGAACATCTTTTACTTTTGAAGTGGCTACTTCTGAGAATAACAGCGACATAATTATATATACAGCGGTTCCGGATGAAAAAAAGGTAGTTTTTGAAAAACAGGTTTTATCTTTGTTTCCAAATGCTCAAATAATAGAACGTAAAAATGACTATAATATTTTTGTTGATAACGGAGTGGTTTCCGGTTCGGTTGCAACCTTAAAAAGGGATTCCTCACTTCCTCTTAAGGTATATGAAGATTTTGATCATGATCCTATGAACGTTATATTTAACTCATTTTCTAAAATAGCTGAAAAACAAGAAGGTGTGGCACTTCAGTTTGTTTTTGGTTCGGGTACAGAGGAATGTTCAAATAGAAACCGTAGAATATTAGAGGAACTTGAAAAAGGTCTTTCTATGAAAGAGGCGGTTGAAACTGTTTCTTGGAGTTTACAAAGTATTTTAAAGGATCTGTTGAAAGAGTTCTTGGGAAATAAAAAGAATGAAGAAGTAAACAGAAAACCCGATCAAGTTTTAATAGATGCGGTTAAAAGTAAAATGGCTGCAGTTTCTGTGCCGGTTAATATAAGAATAGTATCTTCTGCGCGTAGCTTCGAAAGATCAGAGGCTATTTTAGATGAAATAGAATCGTCTTTTAGTCAGTTTGAAAGCTCTTTAGGGAATAGTATATCTTTTAAAAGACTGAAGAGAAAAAAACTTAATAAACTTTCTAAAGATTTTATTTTTAGACGTTTTAATAAAAAAAATTCCATAGTTCTAAATACAAAAGAGTTAACTTCAATGATGCATATATCAACCACCGGAAATTCTCCCTCCCCGGAACTTAAAAGGGCTAATTTTAAAACGGCTTCTGCTCCTTCTGATATGGATAAAAGGGGCATTCTTTTAGGTTTTAATGAACACCGAAATGAAAAGAAGGAGATATTTTTATCTAGTGAAGATAGACTCAGACATTTTTATGTGATAGGTCAAACCGGAACCGGAAAAACCAATCTATTAAAAAGTATGATAGATCAGGATATTAAAAACGGAGAAGGTGTTTGTATGATAGATCCTCATGGTTCTGATGTTGAAGATGTTTTAAAGAGAATTCCTGAAAGTAGATATGATGATCTTATATATTTTGAACCCGGTTATACAGAAATGTCTTTAGCTCTTAATATGCTTGAGTATGATAAAGACAGACCGGAACAAAAAACTTTTGTAGTAAATGAGCTTTTTAGTATATTTAAAAAACTTTATTCAAATGTTCCTGAATCAATGGGTCCTATGTTCGAGCAGTACTTTAGAAATGCAACAATGTTAGTTTTGGAAGATCCTGATTCCGGAAGTACATTGCTTGATGTTTCTAAAGTCCTTTCGGATAAAAGTTTTAGAGATCACAAGCTTTCAAAAAGTAATAACCCGGTTGTTAATCAGTTTTGGAAGAAAATAGCTAATAAGGCCGGTGGGGAATCTCAGTTGGAAAATATAGTTCCTTACATAACTAATAAGTTTGATGTGTTTGCCGCTAATGACATTATGCGTCCCATAATAGCTCAACAGAGATCGTCTTTTGATTTTAAAGAAGTGATGGACCAAAGAAAAATATTACTTGTTAATTTATCTAAAGGAAAACTTGGAGATCTGAATTCTCATCTTTTGGGCCTTATATTAGTCGGTAAGATATTAATGGCATCACTTTCAAGAGAAGGGTCTCAGGATAGTCCTCCTTTCTATTTATATATTGATGAATTTCAAAATGTAACAACTGATTCAGTAAATACTATTTTGGCAGAAGCAAGGAAGTATAAACTTTCCTTAAATATGGCACATCAGTTTATTAGTCAGTTAAATGAAAGTATTCGAGATTCGGTTTTTGGTAATGTTGGTTCAATAGTTTCTTTTAGAGTAGGTTCTGATGATGCTGAATTTTTATCTAATAGATTTCAACCTGAATTTTCTTCTAAAGATCTGACTAATCTTTATAACTTTAACGCTATAGGTAAGATATTGGTAAATGGTTATCCTAGTAAACCTTTTAATTTCAAACCTCTTTCATCTGAAGGTGGAGATGTTAATAAGGTTGAAGAATTAAAACATAATTCTTATAAAAAATATGGTCGTTTAAGAAAAGAAGTAGAGGAAGAAATTAGAGAAAAATATATAGATGTTATTTAAAAATTGATCAGATCTTTATGAATAAATCCGGTAAAAATGATAAATATAGTGCTGTTTGGGTTTCGCACTCATCAATGGGAGATTTTTTGAGATGTCCGAGACTTTATTATTTACATAATGTATATAAAGATAATAAAACAGGAAGAAAGATAAATATTGTAAACCCGGCTTTATCTTTAGGGATTGCGGTACATGAAGTTCTTGAGGGATTAGCTAGATTTAGAGTTGAGGAGAGGTTTGACCATCCGATCTTTGATCATTATGAAGAGGTTTGGGATAAAGTTTCAGGTAAGAAAGGTGGGTTTGTAGATTCAAAACAGGAAAAAGATACCAAAGAAAGAGGAAGGGAAATGATAAAAAGAGTTTTTGAAAATCCCGGACCTTTAGCTAAAAAAACAGTAAAACTTAAGGAAGGAACTATGCCACCAAACTTCTATCTTTCAGAAGAAGAAAACATAATTCTTTGTGGAAAGATAGATTGGCTTGAGTACAGAGAAGAAGATAACAGTATTCGTGTTCTTGATTTTAAAACCGGTAAAAATGAAGAAAAAGAGGATTCTTTACAACTTCCGATTTACTATCTTTTACTTAATGCCTTACAAAAAAGAAAGGTAAGCGGAGCTTACTATTGGTATGTAGACAAAGAAGATAAACCTCAAGAGGTAAAACTTCCGGATATAGATAAAAGTAAAAGAGATGTTTTATCTGTGGCAAGGAAAGTAAAAAAAGCAAGGGAGTCGGGTGAATTTGAGTGTCCTTATGGAGGTTGTTTTGGATGCGAGCCTTATGAGAGGATATTAAAAGGTGAGGCTTTGTATGTAGGAGTGGGAGAATATAAACAAGATCTTTACATGATAGAATAATAAAAATACAAAAGTTTTAATGAAAGAAGTTTTTTTAAAAAATAAAAAGGACAACCTTAAAGTTTTATTTAAAAAAAACAAAAGATCCAAAAGAATAAATATAAAGGTATACTTAGATGGTAGTGTTTCTTTGATCTGTCCAACTTATGTTTCAGAAGAAAGAGCTTTTAGTTTTTTAAATGGTAATTTGGATTGGATTGAGAAAAAAATAAAGACAAGTAAAGAAAACATAGATCAAGATATTGCAGTATTTGATCAAAAACATTATAAAAAATATAAAGAAAAAGCTAGAATCTTAGTGGAAGACAAGGTTAGGTATTGGAATAGTTTTTATAATTTTTCTTTTTCTAGGATCTCTATAAGAAATCAAAAGAGTCGTTGGGGTAGTTGTTCTTCAAAGGGTAATCTTAGTTTTAATTATAAAATATTATTTTTAGATGAAGACCTTCAGGATTACCTTACTGTTCATGAAATATGTCATTTAAAACATATGAATCATTCTAAAGATTTTTGGAATACTGTAGCTTTGACCATTCCTGATTATAAAAGAAAGACCTATCTTTTAAAAAGGGCCGGATCTTTAAGGGGATAGTTTTTAAGGATATTTATTAATTGATCAAAATGGATACTTTAATTTTTCACAGACTCAATAGCCTAGTTGGAACCCAAGGAATATTTAATGATGTTGTTATATTTTTTGCTTCTCCTTTTGCTTATCTTTTAATGTTCGTTGTCGTTTTTGCTTTTATTTTTCCGGGCTATTTTACTTCTGTAATTAGAGAAAAAAAATTAAGGATAGGTATTTTAATAGGAGTTGTATCAGCTTTTTTAGGAAGGTATGTTGTTAAAACATTAATTGTTCATTTTTATAATTCACCCAGACCTTTTGATGTTTTAGATGGGGTTAATCAAATTGTAATGCAAAGTAGTATGGAGTCTTTTCCTTCAGGTCATGCGATCTTCTTTTTTACTCTTTCAACGGTTCTTGTTTTGTACAACAAAAGGCTGGGAGTATTTCTTTTTGTTTCTTCTGTTTTAATATCTACAGCTAGAGTAATGGCGGGTATACATTGGCCTAGTGATGTTTTGGCAGGGGCGTCTTTGGGTATCATAACCGGATTAATTTTTTATTCTGTTTTGGTTTTGTACGCTTTTTCAAAATTAAAAATTGAGGAAAAGATAAAGTTAAGAAAATAAAAAGGCGATCAACTTTAATTTTTGATTAAAGAGGCCAGAAATAAAGTATTAAAGGAATTGAGGTAATAACTATTAATATTTCTAAAGGAAGTCCAACTTTTAAGTAATCTTTAACTGTATAATTTTCAAATTCCATTATTAGTGTATTTGATTCATGACCAAAAGATGTTAAAAATACGGAAGTGGTTCCAATAGCTACGGCCATTAAAT
>CAZLGQ010000021.1:0-9505 GCA_964559575.1 uncultured Candidatus Saccharibacteria bacterium
CCGACACCTAGAGGTTATGAGCCTCTCGAGGTACCATTCCTCCACTCCGCTATTTTTTATTATACATAAAAAAACAAAAATAACAATCAGATCAGATAAATTGAAATTCTTCAAATACTGATTTATACATTTTAATGGTTTTTTCTGTTTCTTTTTTATTTAAAACAAAGTTAGGGTCATGAGCAATACGGTTTCTTACTTTGTGTGCCTTCCAAGCTTTTTCTACTGTTTGAAAGTCACTTTTTTCTATTTGTTTTAGTTTATTTGCTATCGTGTCACCAATGTATCCCATTTTTTCTAACATTTCTTCTAATATTATATCTGATTCTATTATAGCCATTTTCCAATCATTAGGATGATTTGAGTTAGTATAGTCAAGTATTTTTTGCCAACGTTCATTTTTAAAACGATTTTCAATTTCTAACTGTTCTTCTTTTATTTTAAAATGTTCACTTTTTAGTAGTTCAGATAATTTATGGTTGTAATAAAGGAAGAAAAATATAGATATTAGCATTATAAATAAAGCTAAAAATATTACATAAAAAAGCCATTCTATGACTATAAATATAATATTATCAAAAGTTATATTTATATTGGTTGATATAAAAGAAAAAATAAAAGCTATTAACAAAAGAGGAATCAAATAGTAAGCAATGTCAGAAAATACATCTGTTGGAGTTTGTGGTGGTTTTTCTTCATTAGCCATATTAATTCTCTTCTTTTTTGAATCTTTTACCTATAGTAAATAGATCTTTTTCTTTTTTCCATGGCGCCATTAACTGAAGACTGGATGGAAGTGATTTTCCTTCTTTTTTTATTTCACCTGAAGGTATTGATATTGCCGGTATTCCGGCAATGTTTGCCGGAACTGTAAATACATCTGCCATATACATCTGTAAAGGATCTTCATTTTTCTCTCCTATCTTAAATGCGGTGGTTGGAGTAGTAGGGAAGGCTATAGCATCTACCGGATCTTTTTCATCTGAAAAGGCTTTTTCAAAATCTGATATAGCCAATTTTTTTACTGTGTATGCTCTGTTGTAATAAGTGTCGTAATATCCTGCAGATAGTACGTATGTACCTGCCATTATTCTTCTTTTTACTTCTTTACCAAACAGGGCTCTTGTTTTATTGTAATCTTCTTGAAGATCTTTTCCTTCTACTTTTGAACCATATCTCATACCATCAATTCTGGCCATATTTGATGAAACTTCAGCCTGAACTAAAACATAATAAGCACTAAGGGTATATTTTAAATGAGGAAGTTCAATTTCTTTTATTTTATAACCAACCTCTTTCAGATCTTTAATGTTTTTTTTAAATATCTGAAGAATATCTTCATCCACACCTTTCTGTTCAATAAGATGCCAAGGTACTCCTATTACTTTGTTTTTTCTTGTTTCTTTGTGATCTTCTTTTTCATAAGTAGTACTGTCAAAAGGATCTTTTCCTGAAATGGAATTAAAAATTATTTCTGAATCTGTTACAGTCTGTGTAATAGGTCCTATCTGATCCAAAGATGAACCCATAGCAATAAGTCCGGATCTTGATACAGCTCCATAAGTTGGTTTAAAACCTACACACCCACAAAAAGAAGATGGTTGACGTATAGATCCTCCGGTATCAGAACCCAATGCAGCCGGAGCCATTTTAGAAGACACCGCTGCTGCTGAGCCTCCTGAAGATCCACCGGGTACTCTGGAAGTATCATTTGGATTTTTTGTTATAGTAAAAGCTGATTTTTCTGTTGAAGCCCCCATGGCAAACTCATCCATATTGGTTCTACCTAGAAAAATGGCAGCCTCTTTTTTTAATTTGGTAGTTACAGTTGAGTCATAAGGAGCAATATATCCTTCAAGAGCTTTTGATCCGGCAAATACATTTCTATCTTTTATTAAAATATTATCTTTAATAGCTAAAGGAATCCCTGTAAGTTTGGACGATCTTTTTTCGTCAATTAGTTTCTGAGCTTCTTTTGCTTGTTTATTTATGTCATCAAAAACTTCTAAAAAAGCTGATATCTCTTCATTTTTTTCTTTTATTCTATCTGTATATATTTTACAAAGATCGTTTACACTAAATTTCTTTAGAGATAGACCTTCGTGAGCTTCTTTTATGGTTAGGTTCTCTTTCATTATTCAATAACTTTTTTAACGGATAAATAGTTTTCTTGTTTTTCAGGGAAAAGTTCTATTAGTTTTTCTTTAGAATCAAAGTTTAAAACTACATCTTCTCTCGTTACGTTATAGGTATCGCCGACTTTGGTGTCTGTTGAGGCGTCTATAAAATCAGAAACTTCCTGTATTTTATCTATGTAACCTAAGATCTTTTTAAATTCACCTTCAAAAAGTTCCTTTTCTTCGGATGAAAGACCTATTCTTGATAGTTGTTTTGTGTATTCTATTTCTTCTTTTTTCATAAAGTAAATATTATCACAGCAGTGTTTATTATTCCAATTAAAGTTTAATTTATAAGGTTAATAAATTCTTTTTCATTTAGAGTTTTTACTCCGAGATCTTTAGCTTTTTGTTTCTTGCTACCGGGATTTTCTCCCAGTACCAAAAAATCTGTATTTTTAGAAAGGGTATTTGAAACTGATCCGCCATGTAGACGAATATTTTCAGATGCTTCGGTTCTGGACATGTCTGTAAGACTACCAGAAAGAACAAATGTTTTTCCGAATAGTTTATTGCTTGATAGCTGTGGTTTGTAAGGTTCAATTAGTTTTATTTCCTCTAAAAGATCCTTCAAAATTTTTTTATTTGAAGGATCTTTAAACCATTCTTTTACAGATCCGGCTACAATAGGTCCGATTCCGTTTATTTCTTCCATCTCTTCTTTTTTGGCGTTTTTTATGCCTTCCACTGTTTTAAATTTTTCAGCCAGTATTTCTGCTGTTTCTTCACCTACTTGCGGAATAGAGAGTCCAACCAGAAGTTTTGGTAGTGTTATTTTTTTTGATTTTTCTATTGAAAGTATAAGATTTTCAGCTGCTTTTTCTGCAAACCCCGGTAACTTTTCAAGATCACCCTGTTTTAGGGTAAATATGTCCGCGTATGTAGAGATAAGACCTGTGTCCATTAGTTTATCTATTATATTAGGACCTAATCCATCTATATTAAAAGCCTTTTTTGAAGCAAAATGATAAAGTTTTTGTTTAATAACTTCTCCGGAGTCTGATCTTACACATCTGTAGGCGGCCTGTCCGGGGATTCTTTCTATTCTTCCGTCACCTCCACAACCTTCAACTTTTTCCGGAAATTTAACCTTTTTTTCTTTTCCGGTTCTCATCTCTTTAACAACTTTAACTATATCAGGAATTACATCTCCTGCTTTTTGGATTATAACAGTATCTTTTATACGTATATCAAGTTTTTCTATTTCATCTTTATTATGAAGGGTGGCACGTGACACCTTAGAACCGTCAATTAGTACGGGTTTTAGTTTGGCTACCGGAGTTATCACACCCGTTCTACCTACTTGAAAAAGAACATCTTCTACTGTGGTGGTTGCCTGTTCTGCCGGGAACTTTAAAGCAACAGCAAAACGTGGTGATTTTGAAGTATATCCAAGTTTGTTTTGAAAATTTAATTCATTAACTTTTATTACCGTACCGTCTATGAGGTAGTCTTCTTTTTTTGAAATGTTTTTCCATTTCTTCCAATGGTCTATTGCCATAGAGATATCTTTACAGAATACGTGATTAGGATTTGTTTTGAATCCCAGATCTTTCAAAACAGCAATTTCCTCGATCTGAGTATCTGCTCTTTTTTCTTCGGTGTATCCTATATCGTATATAAAAGAGTCAAGATGTCTTTTTGAAACAATACTAGGATCAAGTTGTCTTATTGTTCCTGCGGCTGCGTTTCTGGGGTTTGCGAATAATGGTTCTCCTATTTTTTCTTTATAAGAGTTTATTTTTTTGAATTCTTTTCTTCCCATCCAAACTTCTCCTTCTACCACTATGTCTATATTTCTGGAAAGACGGAGTGGTATTGATCTTATTCTCTTTATGTTTTCTGTTACATCTTCTCCCGTTTCACCGTCTCCACGTGTGGCTCCTGTTTCGAGGACTCCTTTTTTGTATGTTAAAACGATCTTAAAACCGTCTATTTTCAATTCTGAAACATATGTTGGTTTATAATCAATAGATCTCTCTACTCTTTTAGCAAATTCGTGTACTTCTTTTTCTGTAAAAGCATTATCAAAAGACCATTGAGGAACTGAATGTTTGGTTTTTTTAAAATTATCTAAAGGTTTTCCTCCAACTCTTTGGCTTGGGGAATCTGTGGTTTTAAGATCAGGAAAATGTCTTTCCAGCTCTAAAAGTTCATTCATCAATGAATCATAAGCGGAATCAGATATTTCCGGTTGATCTAAAACATAATATTTATGATTATGTTTTTGGATCTCTTGGCGTAACTTTTTTAATCTTTTTTGAGCTGATTCTTTTGTTTCAGGTTTCATGTTAGATTTTAATTATATAAATGTATTTTATCATGACAACTTTTTGATAACGAATTTTGTTAAACTATTGGTGATTTTACAAAATATTTAATTTTTACTTTTAAAATATATAAAATTGAAAAATTAAATTATATATAGTACGATTTAAGCTGTTAAATAAATAAGCCAAGATAGCTCAGTCGGTAGAGCACTCCCATGGTAAGGGAGAGGTCCCGGGTTCGAATCCCGGTCTTGGCTCATAATATGACTAAAAACGTAAAACTTGTAACTTTTGTCCCTGAGTCTCACGCTAATAATATTCGTAAAGCACTGGGAGATATTGGTGTCGGAAAAATAGGAAATTATACGCACTGCTCTTTTTCTGTTAAAGGAGTTGGTAGATTTTTTTCAAATGAAGGAACTTCTCCATATAATGGAGAAGTTGGAAAACATTCTGATGTAGAAGAAGAAAGAATAGAAATGGTTTGTTCCTTGGATCTGTTAAAAAAAGCGACAGGATTGATCAGGGAAATACATCCTTATGAAGAGGTTGCAATTGATATTCATCCTATACTTTCTGAAGATGATATAGATTAGACTTTTTTTAATTTTTTAAAATAGATAGAATGTTGTTTCTTTTTGTAAATAAAACCGCCGATCTAGCTCAATTGGTAGAGCAACGGTATCGTAAACCGTAGGTTCGGGGTTCAAGTCCCCGGGTCGGCTCAGGTAAAATAGATATTAAAATATATGGAAGAAAATAAAAAAAATAGAATGGAAGAGATAGAGACAGAGATGAACGATCCTTCCTTTTGGCAAAATAAAGAAAGAGCTCAAAAGATGGTTCAGGAATATAATGAATTAAAACAAGAAGAGGAGGGAGGCTCTAAGTATGATAAGAAAGGAGCAGTTCTTTCTGTTTTAGCTGGAGCCGGGGGTAGTGACGCTGAAGATTTCGCCGCTATGATATTTGAGATGTATTCTAAATATTTTGAATCAAGAGGTTGGTTTTATGAGTTTCTTCATAAAAATGAAAATGATCATGGAGGTTTTAGAAATATAACAGTAGAGATAGATGACAAAGGTGTTTATGGCGATCTTAAAAAAGAATCCGGAGTTCATCGTTTGGTTAGAGTTTCTCCTTTTAACGCAAAACAACAACGCCATACTTCTTTTGTTTTAGTTGAGGTGTTACCTAAGTTTGAAGATCTTGGAAATATAGAGATAAAAAGTGATGAAATAGAAGTAGAGTATTCTAAATCGGGAGGTCCGGGAGGTCAGAATGTTAATAAAAGAGAAACTGCTGTTCGTGTAGTTCATATTCCGACCGGAGTATCTGCTCATGTTGATACTGAAAGAAGTCAGTTACAAAACAAAGAAAAGGCAACTCAAATTCTTTATGGAAAGCTGTATAAAATGCTTGAAGAACAAAAAAAGGAAGAAAAAGAGAGTCTTCAACTTGGAAAAACAACACAGATAGAGTGGGGAAACCAGATCAGATCTTATGTGCTCCATCCTTATAAAATGGTAAAAGATCACAGAACCGGATTGGAGGTAAGAGATCCGGATAAGGTTTTAGATGGAGACATTCAGGATTTTATTGATGCCGAGAAAGATCTTCAGTAAAAGCTTTTTGTTTCTGTTTTAATAGTATATACTATTAATTGATAGAAAATTTCATAGGTTTTTTAAATTATAATTATGATTTATTTTGAAGAAGTTACAAAAGTTTATCCTGATAGTTCATTAGCTCTTGATGGTATAACCTTTTCTGTTGAACCCAATGAGCTAACATCTATTGTGGGTCACTCCGGTGCAGGAAAAACTACTCTTCTTAAGATGTTGGTTGCTGAAGAACATCCTACAAGTGGTTCTGTTTTGATTTCTTCAGAAGAAGTTCATAAATTAAAGGGAGAGAGTATAAACAGGATGCGTAGAAGGATAGGTGTGGTTTTTCAAGATTTTAGACTTCTTCCTTATAAAACGGTTTATGAAAATGTAGCTTTTGCTATGGAAGTGGCTGGTAGAACCGATGAAGAAATAAGTTTTGATGTTCCTTATGCGTTGGAGTTGGTTGGTATAGACAAAAAGATGTGGAATTTCCCGGGTGAGTTATCTGGAGGAGAGCAACAGAGAGTAGCTATAGCTAGAGCTATAGTAAATCAACCGGAAATAGTTATTGCGGATGAACCGACCGGTAATTTAGATCCTGAAAATACTTATGATATTGTTCAAATATTAAAAAAAATAAACGATCTGGAAACAACTGTTATAATAGCTACTCATAATACAGGTATAATTGAAGCTTTAAATAACAGAACTATTATTTTAGAAAATGGTAAAATAGTAGAAGATTCAAAAAATAAGTAAAATTTATTATAAAGTATGTTTTTAATGAAAATAAAAAGAGTAATTAGAGCAGGATTTCTTAATTTTTGGAGAAATGCTTTTATTTCTACAACTTCAATATTTGTAATGGTGATAACTCTTTTTTTTATAGGGTCAATTATTTTTTTAAGTGCAATTTTAAATGCATCCCTAGATGGAGTAAGAGAGCAGGTTGATCTTTCAGTTAGTTTTATTCCGGAAGCAAGTGAAAAAGATATTTTATCTTTAAAAGATGAAATAAAAGAAAGACCGGACGTATCAAATGTTGAGTACACTTCAAAAGAAGAGGTTTTAGCTAATTTTAAAGACCGTCATTCTGATGACAGGATCGTTATTCAAACAATTAATGAACTGGAAAGAAACCCATTGGGAGCAAATCTTACTATCCAAGCCAATGATCCTAAAAGTTATCAAGATATAGCAGCTTTTCTTGAGCCTGATATAGCCTTAGGAGCGGAAGAGAGTATTATTTACAGAGTTAATTTTAGAGATAATGAACTTGCTATAAACAGACTTTCTCATTTAGTTGATGCGGTTGAGCGTTTTGGTTTGGTTATTACCGTTGTCTTAGCTTTCATTTCTATTCTTATAACTTTCAATACCATTCGGTTGATCATATATACCGCTCGTGATGAAATATCTGTTATGCGTTTGGTTGGAGCCGGAACCGAATATGTACGTGGTCCTTTTGTGATAAGTGGGATATTTTATGGAACCATAGCAGCTTTAATAACATTGGCTTTATTCTATCCTTTAACCTTTTGGGTAGGAGAAATGACCGAACACTTTTTTATAGGTCTTAATGTTTTTAACTATTATCTTCAAAACTTTTTACAGATATTTTTGATCATTCTTTTTTCAGGTGTTTTCATTGGTGGTTTTTCGAGTTACATGGCGGTTAGACGTTATTTAAAGATTTAAAAAGTTTTGAGATATGGCAAAAAAAACAAAGAGCCCAAAGTATATATTTGTTGTTGGAGGAGTTATGTCTGGAGTTGGAAAGGGAGTGGCCTCTTCTTCTGTTGGTGCGATAATAAAAGCAAGAGGTTTTAATGTAACCGCATTAAAAATAGATCCTTATATAAATATAGACGCCGGAACAATGAGCCCCACCGAACACGGTGAGGTTTTTGTTTTAAATGATGGAGATGAATGTGATCAAGATATGGGAAACTACGAGCGTTTTTTGGATATAGATCTTTCTCGTATGAACTATATGACAACCGGAAGGGTGTATCAGGAAGTTATTAGAAAAGAACGTAATTTACAGTACAACGGTAAAAATGTAGAGGTTGTGCCCGATATTCCCAAAGAAGTTATTCGTAGAATTAAAAGAGCAACTCAAGAGACTAATTCTGATGTATCAATAGTGGAAATAGGAGGAACTATAGGGGAGTATCAAAATATTATATTTCTTGAAGCTGCAAGAATGATGAAAATGGAATTTCCAGATGATGTTATGTTTATTATGGTGAGTTATTTACCCATCCCTTCTAAGGTTGGAGAAATGAAAACAAAACCAACTCAGTATGCATCTAGAACCTTAAATGGAGTAGGAATACAGGCTGATGTTATTATAGCTCGTTCCGAAATTCCTTTAGATAGTAAAAGAAAAGAAAAAATAGCTGTTTTTTGTAACATTGATAAAAATAATGTTATATCCGCTCCTGATGTTGAAAGTATTTATGATGTCCCTGTTAATTTTGAAAAAGGAAATTTGGGAAGAGTCATATCTGATAAGTTAGGGTTAAATCATTTAGAATCAAAAACTGATCTTAAGGAGTGGCAGAAATTTGCAAATAAACCCAAAAAAGTTAAAAAAGAAGTATCTATTGCTGTTATAGGAAAGTATTTTGGTTCTGGTGATTTTGTTTTATCTGATGTGTATATTTCAATTTTAGAAGCTATAAAAATATCTTCTTATCATTTAAATATTAAACCTAAAATAGATTATTTAAGTTCTGAAGATTTTGAAGGAAAAGAAAGTAGGGATAGATTAAAAGAACTTTCTAAATATGACGGTGTGATAATACCCGGAGGATTCGGTACACGTGGGATAGAAGGAAAGATAAATGTTGTTAATTATGTAAGAGTAAATAAGATACCTTATTTTGGAATTTGCTATGGAATGCAGATAGCGGTTTTAGAGTATGCAAGAAATGTTTTGGGTATTAAAGATGCCACTACGGCAGAAATAGACCCTGAAGCTCAAAATATAGTAATTGATGTTATGCCGGAGCAAAAGGATCTTATTAAAAAACAAAAATATGGAAATACAATGAGATTGGGTGCTTATTCGGCTATTTTAAAAAAGAATACCATTGCTAAAAAAGCTTATGGTTTAGATGAAATATCAGAAAGACATCGTCATCGTTATGAGGTAAATCCTGAGTATATTGAAAGGCTTTCATCAAAAGGTCTCATATTTTCAGGAAAATCTCCGGATGGTAGATTAATGGAGATAGCTGAGTTACCTGAAAGTGAACATCCTTTCTTTTTGGGAACTCAATTTCATCCGGAATTTAAAGCTCGTCCCTTGTCACCGCATCCTCTTTTTAGCGCTTTTATTAAAGCCTCTTTTAAAAAAAGACAGGGTAATTAGTTGGCTTTAAAAATATAGTTTTTTATATTATTATAATTCAGATATACATTTTTTATTATAAAAATGGAT
>CAZLGQ010000022.1:0-4980 GCA_964559575.1 uncultured Candidatus Saccharibacteria bacterium
TATCATCAGATCCCCACAAAGTGAACTGTCCTTCTTCTCCGGTTCCGGTGAGTCCAGAAATAGAACTCCAAGTCAAAGAATCTCCAGTAGATGTTAGTACTTGATCTTCTGAACCAATTGGTAGAGTTGTTAAAGTATCAGTATCTGAGGCAAATATAATATCTCCGGTTTCATAAGAATCAATTCCCGTACCACCAAAAACCGGACCCAAAACTCCGGATGTTATCTGTTCTGCACCAATAGCGATACTAGAAGTAGAAACCGTTGAAATTCTTCCATATTCATCTACGGTAAAAGTTATAGTTTCATCTTCTTGACCATAGAAACCTTCTGTTACTCCGGTAGTGATTAAATCAAACTGAACCGTATCTGTAGCTGTTACTTGAGTTGAAATTCCATCACCACCCAATATAGAAAAGATATCTTCATCAGTTAAGGTCTGCTGTTCTCCTTCATCTGCTTCAATAAATAATCTAAAAACAGCTTCTACAGCTTCAGGACTCTGCCAAGCCAGATTCCCATCACCATCAGTTGCTAAAAACTGATCAACTGAACCATCATCTTCAGGCCATGTATAACTAACTCCACCAAGGTTTATAGAATCAGTAACTCTTAAGGAACCTACAACATCTAAAGTATACTCGGGAGTTGTTGTTCCAATTCCCAATCTTTCAAATTCAGAATCCCAAGTTATTCCCGGTGTTCTATCAGCAACTGACCCTATAGTAGAAATATTAGAAACGGTTCTCCCTTCAACTTCTATGTCTTCACCTGCTGAAGGAGAGCTTCCACCTGAAGCTGTTGAACTTATTCTATAAACCCCTTCAGAAACTTCATCTATGGTTATTCTTGATCCTGCTTCTAATCCATACATAAGATCAGTTCCTAAAAGTCTTCCTCCTTGAAGGTCTATATCTGCACCTTCGGTAACTAATCCACCTGAAGCTGTGATGTTTTCAAGAAAACGACTACCTCCATAAACTGTTGTTGTTCCAAATAGTTGAGTAGATGATGATACTGTAACATCAGTAAACATTGATGGAGAATGAAAAGTACTTGTAGCATAAAAATCACTGGTATCATAAAAAGAACTGGTTCCTTCTATATCTATATCAGCAAATGTAACAAGATCAGAAAAAGTACTTGGACCATCAACTGATATATCTTCAAATTCAACTGAATCTAAAAACTCACTAGTTCCTACAACTGAAAGATCTTCAAGTTCAGCTAACCCTAAAACCTCAAGACCACCGGAAGCTGAAAAAAGTCCATCTACACTGAATGGTCCCAGTATATTTAAAGATTGAAAAGTTGAATCTCCATCAACTTCTAGATCCTGACTTAAAAAAGTATCTACATTTATTTCTAAAACCCCGTCTCCTTCAACTGCCTGAAAGAAAGTATCGTCAGCAGGAGTCTCTCCAACACCCTCAAACTGCATCAAAGGAATTGATTCAGGAGAAGTTTCTTCATCAGACTGAGCAATAAGACCATCCTCCGGATCAGTAGGAACCTCGGCTCTCATAAATTCTGAAAGATCATCTCCTAAAAATCTTGACGAAAGGGCGGTTAGCATATCTTCCCCTAGTTCTGTATTTCTAAGTAACTGAGTAGATGCAAATAAAGTTATGCTAACAAAAACAAAGACAGAAAAAGCACCCAGAGTTTGTAACATTAATTTTTTTACAGTCTCATGGTACATCTTTTTCATCTTAACCTCAGGAGAAACTCCCTCCGGTACATATTCAGGATCTTTATTATAAACATTAAGATCATCATTTTTACCTATAAATCCGGAAGATAAACTACCAGGGTTTTTTGTATTTTTTGATCTTTCTTTTTTAAGATCTTTGGTTTCAAAAAATGAGTTGTTTTTATAATAACCGGAAGTAGAACTTTTAACACTGTTATCTTTACGATGACCTCCCGTTAAAGAAACTTCCTCTTTATATCTAACAAGATCATCTTTTTCTACATACCAAACCTTTCCTTTTTTAACAGAAGTAACTAGATCTGAACGACAAAGCTGGCCGATATAATCGGTTGTGTAACCCGTAAACTCTGAAGCTTCTCGGGTTGAAAGATATTCTTTTTCTTTTATCTCTATCATACAAATCCGAAATAATTATTTTTTGGCTTAAAATCAACTTATCTCGGATGATATCGGTAGTATTTTAATCCAAAAACAATTATTTATTTCTCTCTCTAAACTTATATATATTGTAACAGATAGAGACAATACTTAAAATTACACTGTGGATAACATCCGAGATAAATATCAGGGTTTTTAACATGATACAATAATAATTAAGATGGATGATGAGAGTAAAAAAAGAGATACTTTAAATGTAAGGATCATAACGCTTGGTAAAGTCTTATGGGAAGGAGAAGCCGAGGTGGTCTCGGCAGAGAATACTACCGGTTATTTTGACATACTTCCTTATCATGCCAATTTCATAACAATACTTAAAGACTCTCCTATAGTAATAAAAACAAAAGACGATAAAGAAGAGTTTACTTTTCCGAGATCTCTTCTATATGCTAAAGATAATAATATAAAGGTATACGCCGGAGTTTAATTTTTTAAACGAGATATCCGAGATATTGGTTTTTAAATATATCTATTAAGAATTGTGGATAACATCCGAGATAAATATCAGGGTTTTTAACATGATACAATAATAATTAAGATGGATGATGAGAGTAAAAAAAGAGATACTTTAAATGTAAGGATCATAACGCTTGGTAAAGTCTTATGGGAAGGAGAAGCCGAGGTGGTCTCGGCAGAGAATACTACCGGTTATTTTGACATACTTCCTTATCATGCCAATTTCATAACAATACTTAAAGACTCTCCTATAGTAATAAAAACAAAAGACGATAAAGAAGAGTTTACTTTTCCGAGATCTCTTCTATATGCTAAAGATAATAATATAAAGGT
The DNA here is from genome assembly GCA_964559575.1 of uncultured Candidatus Saccharibacteria bacterium. Classification (GTDB taxonomy): domain Bacteria; phylum Patescibacteriota; class Minisyncoccia; order Phycocordibacterales; family CSBR16-193; genus SKVL01. The sequence goes on from CAZLGQ010000022.1 coordinate 2,942, forward strand.
ATACGCCGGAGTTTAATTTTTTAAACGAGATATCCGAGATATTGGTTTTTAAATATTATTTTATTAATAAAATATTTAAAATCTTAAGACTCTTTTGGGGTAGAAGGTTTTATACCTGCCTCTTTAGTGTTTCCTATAAATCTAAAATCCTCGGCGGGAACTTCATCAAAAGAACCATCTATTATACCAAACACATCATTTACCAGATCTTCTCTTTTTACAAAAACTCCTTTTCGTCCGGTATGAACCTCCGCCGAGAAGAAAGGTTGGGTCATGTAATTCATTAATTTCTGTGCACGATAATATACCTTTTTATTCTCCGGAGAAAGTTCTTCTTCACCAATAATAGCAACTATTCTGTTTAATCTATTGAACTGATTTAAAAGCTCAATAGTTCTGGTTAAAGATTGATAATGTTTTTCTCCAAGAGCTTTTTTACTAACTATTGAAGACTGAGATCTGAAAGGGTCAATTGCTGGAAGCCTTCCTTCCTGAGCGACATCACGAGATAAAACTATAGCGGCATCCAAATGAGGAAGAGTTGTTGAAACAACCGGATTTGTGAGCTCATCAGCCGGAACATAAACAGTTTGAACTGAAGTTATATAATTTTCGGAATTACTTTTTATACGATTTTCAAACTGAGCCACTTCTGTTTGTAATGTAGGTTGATATCCAAACTCAGAAGGAATATTCCCGAGAAGAGTAGAAAGTTCTCCCCCGGCCTGAACAAAACGAAACATGTTATCAACAAAAAACAGAACATCTTTCTTTTCCTCATCACGAAAATACTCCGCCAATGCTGAAGCGGCCCAAGCAACACGAAATCTAACCGCAGCGTTTTCATTTACATTACCCATTATCATTGTTGTCCTGTCTATAAGTCCATTCTTTTCAAGTGTTTGCCATAGTTCATAACCCTCCCTAACACGCTCACCTATACCTGCAAAAATAGAAACCGATTTTCCTTTTTGCTCAATGTTATGTAAAAGTTCAGTTAAAAGAACGGTTTTTCCAACTCCGGCTCCTCCAATTATTCCAAGCTTTCCTCCTTTTGGAAGTGGTGCAAAAAAATCTATTGCTTTGATCCCAGTCTCTTGTATCTGTAAAGAAGATATACTAAATTTATCTTTTTCTTCTGCTTTAGCATAAATAGAACGTAACTTACTGGCATTAATAATTCCTTTTTCATCCTGTGGTTGGCCATATAGATTCATTACTCTTCCTAAAACCCCACTTCCTACAGGAATAGATATCTGTCCTTTTGTAGTAGCAACTCTTGTATAACGAGAAACTGAATTGGCAGTAGAAAGAAGAAGAGCATTTATAGTATGATCATCAATATAAGAGTGAACTTCCAAATACGCCCCCTCACCTTCTTCGGTTATTAAAAGTTCATGAATAGCAGGACGATAATCCGTCTCACAAACAACTTTTGCGATCTGGCCCTTAACACCCTGAACTCTTCCTAAAAATTTACTTTGATCATTACTCATTATTATTTATTTTTAACAAGACCTGACAATGACTCAAACAGTTGTACATCTAACTGTCTCTGTATAGTATCATTTAATTCTCTTTTTTTCTTGGAATACATTTCAGAAGCATAATTCTCAGCGGTATCCATCCTTACCAAACGAGTTGCCATTCTGGATAGATCTGTTTCAAGCATAACACGTTGAATCAAAACATACTGTACCTGAGTTGAAAAAAAATCTTGAATTATCGGTAACTCCGGTTCAAATATAAATTCACTCAATCCACTTTTTTCAGATTCTCTGTTCTTTGCCAAACGTACTATATCAATAACTGACGGTTCTTGATGGAAAGGAGTTTTATACTTTGGGTAATAAACCATAGCTTTACTATAACCTTTAGCTAAACTAACCACTTTTTGAACTTCCATTCTGTCAGGATTATCATCTTCAAAAATAATAAACTTACAATCTTTATACCTTTTATCATTTTCCATATGTGCTTGACCTGTTTGACCAATTACAATATGTTATTCAAAAATTAAAAGAATCTCGAAACTCCAG
>CAZLGQ010000022.1:4990-9244 GCA_964559575.1 uncultured Candidatus Saccharibacteria bacterium
AATATGTTGATCAGCATCATCCCAATTCTCTAAAAAATAATCCATAACTTCATGGTTTAAAGATCCATAAAATCTATGGTTGGAAGTAATAGCTATATTGGCACTGGGTCTCTTACGCATTTCCGCGGCGGTACTTGCATAATACTCATTAACCAAGATCTGCACCTGATTAAATATCTCATCCACTTCTATATAGAAATCAATATTACGTTGAAATTCTTCACGTAAATGTTGAACTCTGGTAATAGAAAGATCTCTCAATACACCGGAAAGTGTTTGTATTGAACCAATGTTTTCTAATTCTTCTTTGGTTTTTTGAATTACCGGCATATATTAATATTAAAAATTATTCCTCTTCACTTCCGTCACTTTTATCATCATCCTCGTTTTCTTTGTTTGATTTTTTACCAAATAAAGCAGAATCCAATCTTTCAATAACATCATTCATTTCTGATATTAAATCCTCAACAGTTATACTATCAGATCCTATTTTCTCTCTTAAAGAAGAAAGTGAGTCACTTTCATTTAAAAACTTTATTATCTCTCTTTTCTTTGAACGGACCATTTCCACATCTTTATCTTCCGAATCAAAGAAAGAAGTAAAAACAAGAGAAAGAAGCATTATTTGATTAGAAAGTGATATAAAACCTACAGCGTTTTGATTTAATAGTTCATATATAACTCTACCTTTCTTTAATATATCTCTAGTCCGTGAACTTACCTGTGTACCAAACCTGCTATATTCCTGTTGACGAGGATACTCGGAAAGAATATTCATAAGTTTAGTTGAAAGTTCTCGTTGAATATTACTATGTGTCATATGACCTACACGAGTAACTGACTGCAATACCGACACAGAAGGTTTAAAACCTTCGGAATGCATTTCTGTTGAGAAGAAAAGATGTCCATCAGTAGATGCCATTAAATTAGTTGGAATGATGTTAGTAAAACCCTCAACATCAGTTTCAAGTACGGGAAATAAAGTTATGGTTCCATTTCCCTGTTTTTCATTAAAACTACCACTTCTTTCCATAAGGTGAGCATGTTGATAAAAGATATCTCCGGGATAAGACTCTCTTCCGGGAAACTGTTCAGACAAAAGAGCTACCTCTCTTATATATTTGGCATGAATTCCAAGGTCATCAAGAATTAAAACAACATCTTCTCCTTTATTACAAAAATACTCAGCTATCATAAAGGCAGTTGAGGGAGCTATAGTTATCATCGGAGCCGGTTCATCAGAAAGAGCTGAAACAATTATAGTATTATCTAAAACACCAGCATCATCAAGTTCTTTAATTAAACGAGATGTAAATGTTGAAGGTTTCCCTATAGCGGCATATATACATATATTACCTAATCTTTTTTGATTAATAACAACGTCTGTTAAAAATTCACCCTTACCACTATTTATAGGTCCGTACACTAACTCACGCTGACCTTTACCAACAGGCATTATTATATCTATTAAAGAAAGACCTGTTACTAATTGTTCTTTTATAAAATCTCTTGAATCTATATTTTTTGCCACCGCATCTAAAAGAAGGTCTTTGGTTTCTGCTTTTTTCTTGATGGAGCTTGCTTCTTCTTCTTTTACCGAAACTACAGAACCCAATGCATTAATAACCTTTCCTTTAAGTTCATAACCCATATCTATGCAAGTGCTAGTATCAACAAAAAACTCAACACCCGGATTAACAGATCCTTTATCCAACAACAAAGCTTCAATATAATCAGAAGAAGTTGAGTTTACAACCGCCCTTCTGTTATTTTTATCTACAATAATGTCATTTATTCTAACAGATGGCAGTCCTTTTATTGTTAAAAGATAATTATTAACTTTTGTTACATATCCAACTTCTTTTTTTAAAACCTCTTCCATTATATTTTTATTACTTAACTATTCTAAAAAATAAAATTAACTATTTTCATTGACCACCTCTTTGATCCTTTTTGATATTTCTCTATGTTTATCCTTATATAACCTATTAAAACTCATATCATACTGATTACTTTTCCAGCTAAACAGACATCCCGCTGAAATATCAGGATCAACATTTACAGTTATAAAAGCCTTTTCATTTATATTTTCTCTAAACCATTTTCCAAACATAAAAACATCTTTTTCTGAAAATTTAACAGGAACCTGTAACATAAAAAGAGGGGCTTTTTTAAAATCCTCTTCTATTTGATCAAACACTTTATAAACATTACCTGAATTTATCAGTTCACTAAAAAAACTCTCTCCCCATTCCTTCATTGCTTCTTTATTTTCATAACTTATTTCTTTTTCACTAAAAAATTTTTCTAAACTATCCATAATAGATCCTTCGTTTTCATTTCCTTTATATATAAAATTCTCTATAAATTCTTTTAATAAATAAAAACGACGATAAAAATCGCTATAGGTATAAGTATTAGAAAATACGATTTTTGATAATGACATATCTCTAAATATCAAGATGTATTAAAAACTCCATTATTTTTTGCTTCTTCCAAAGCATTCATTACAACCTTACTGTGATCCTCATTAGACAGCTTGGTGTTTAGAGCTATCTGTGCTGTCTCTTCAACAAGAGTTACTATGTTCTCATCAACAACTCTAAGTCTACTCTGCTTGTATTGATCTATTTCTTTTTTGGCATCTTCAAACTCTTTATTTACCAAACTCTTCATAGCATCAGCGGTTTCTTTCTTAAATGAAGAAATATCTTCCACAACTTTTTCTGCTTCTTTTCTTAAGTATTCCCTTGTCTCATCGGCAGAATTCTTAATAAGATCAGATGCTTCTCCGGCAGAAGAATCAATCCTGTTTTTTGCATCTTCATAAACTTTATCATACACACCTTCAAATCTTTTATTACCCTCCGTAAAACTATCACGTATCTCTTTACTTAAACGCTCAAGATCATTAACTGATTCAACAATGGTTGTCATTTTTTCTGTTGCTTTATTGATCTCGTTTTGTAAATGTTTCTTAGTTATATCAGCTGTTTCTTGAATAGTTTCTGAAGCCTTATTTGCAGAAGAATCTATTTTACTTTTAGCTTCCTGATAAGATCTTTTGTAGACCTCTTCGGCTTCATGAGAGTTATTCAAAAGATCTTTTGAGATCTTTTCACTAAAATCTTTTAACTTTTTAGAAAACTCATTATTTAAAAAATCTATTTCTGACTGTTTTTGAGAAAGATACTCTCCGGCATCTTGATCAGCTTTATTAAGAACACTTTCCGCTTCGGCTCTAGCTTCTTTTAAAATTTTATTAGCCCGTTCATTTGCTTCATTTACTATCCTTTCATAAACACTTCTTTGTTTTTGTAATTTATACAAAAGCCACACAGTAGAAAAAATAAGAAAAATAACTGCTGATACAAGAATGGCTAATAAAACAAATATAGGGTCTATGTTGATCATTTTAAAAATAAGTATTAACTACTTTACTAAATATATTATCACGAACGTACTCGGTTTCAAGGAATTACTTTTTTAAATAAGTCTATTTATAATAACCGGAATAAGTAATATCAATGCACTTAAAAGCAAACCTCCCACACTAACTAAAACAACTAAAAGCATATTAAAAAACATCATCTTTTGTATAGGTTGACGAGCCATAGGGTTTCTACCTAAAGCTGATAAACCACCCGAAACATTTACTTTAAAGAAATGATAAGAAAAATATATAGCACCCACTGCAACCAAAGCCGACATTACATATCTTGCAACCATAGCTAAATAATGTTCAAGATGGTCTCCAAATGAAGCGGCAGAACCTCCTTGTTTTCCTTCATCTACAGGCGATACTCCGTCTTCATCTTCACGTGTACCTATCTGCAGATCAACCAAAACACTTCCAACAGAAAGTTCCTCTCCTTCTTCATCCTCAACAGTTCTATCAACATCCCCTTCATCAAAACTACTAAGTGCTGTTCCTATTACATAAGAATGATCAGCTCCGGCAAGCATTCCTAAACCTTTGTAACCAAAAGTTGTTACATAGTCACCAGACTCTATAGGTTCTCCGGTATAAACTACATTCACATTAACCTCTCCGGTTCTTAAAACCGATACATCACTTTCTTCACTTGGTCGAATATTTATAATCGGGTTTTCAACTATAACTCCAAAAACGTTGGAACTACTTTCTTCTCTTGAAAGATAAAAAATTCCTGTCTGAGGATTTCTTGATATTATACTACCCGGTGCTATATCCTCAGCTCCTTCAGGGGAAATACCTTGACCTATCTGAGCCGA
>CAZLGQ010000023.1:0-8466 GCA_964559575.1 uncultured Candidatus Saccharibacteria bacterium
ATTTTAAAAGTTCTGAGTCACGTGTAGATTTAATACCGGTTGATGTTTTTTTGTGATTTTTGATAGAAAGACCTAATTCATTAAAAAGAACTTCTCCTAACTGTTGAGGTGAGTTTATATTAAATTCCCTACCGGCATGTTCCCATATTTTTTTCTCTTGTTCTTTTAGTTCTTTTTTATATTCTTTTTCAATTTCTTTAAGTTTTTTTGTATTGATCTTTATACCTATTTCGGTCATTTTCTCAATAATTGGTATTAAGGGTTTTTCTATTTTTTCAAAAACATATTTAAGATCATCTTCTTCTATCTTTTTCATTGCCTTTAAATAAGCCTCAGAAAGATCTTCACAGTTAAAAAAGTTTAGAACATCATTTTCTTCAGGTTGGGTAACATCAGAATTAATAAGCCATGTAGCTACTTTTAATTCGTTTAATTTTTCTTTACTTATTTCTTTTTTATTTTTTTTAAAATTATTGTTTTCTTTTTTAATAAAATTTAATTCTTGTACTCTATTAACCAAACTTCTGAAATCTAAAGATAAAAGTAAGGTTTTAACTTTATCTTGGTCAAAATTTTCCTCCCATTTTTGAGAAGGTATAGAAAACTCTACAGGAGCATCAGTTCTAATAGTTGCAAGCATTTTAGAAAAACGAGCTTCTTCAATACCGTTTTTTAAAAGATCTATAACACGATCTTTAAATCCAGCTTCTTTTAATTTTTCAGGATCTTTTTGAACTATATTAATAATATCTTCGATATAACCAAAAGAAACTATAAGTTCGGTTGCAATTTTTTCACCAATTCCTTTTATTCCCGGAATATTATCAGAAGGGTCTCCTCTAAGACTTTTAAAATCTGAAAGAAATTCCGGTGAAAAACCAAAACGGTCAAAAACAGCTTTTTCATTATATAAAACCGTATCTTTTATTCCTTTTTTTAAAGTTAAAACTTTTACTTTTTCTCCATCCACTAATTGCATAGTGTCCATATCCCCCGATGCAATAATAGCTGATATATCTTTTTTATTTTTTATTTTTTCAACTATTGTTCCTATAACATCATCAGCTTCAAAGCCGGGAGCTTCATAGATAGGAATTCCAAAAGCAGAAAAAACATCTTTAGCTTTTTTAAGTTGCATTATTAGATCTTTATCAGCTTTAGCTCTTCCAGCTTTATACTCGTCATAAGCCTTATGACGATAAGTTGGTTCCGGTACATCAAAACAAGCTACTATATAATCCGGTTTTATCTCATTTACAGTTTTTAATATCATATTAACCAAACCGTACAACGCTCCTGTGGGCTCTCCTTTTGAAGAAGAAAAGTTGGGAAGTGCATGATATGCCCTATGAATAACAGCATGAGCGTCAATTATTACAAGTGTTTTTTTACTTTTTTCAGACATATTTTTAATTAATATTTAAAAAGTCTCTCATTTTCAGAGATAAATTCAAAAGATATCTCTATTACATCAGAAGGAATTATGTGAGATATGTTTTCAGGCCATTCTAAACATATAATATTTCTTTTATCTTCTATTTTTTTATTTAAATCTAAAAAAGAAAGGTCTTCATTAAAAGAAAGTCTATAAGCATCAATGTGAAACAGAGAAGAAAAATCTTTATAATTTATTTCATAGTGCCTTTCTATAACAAAAGTTGGGCTTAAAACTCTTTTTTTAACTCCTAAAATTTCAGCAAAACCTTTAACAAAAGTAGTTTTTCCGCTTCCCAAGTCACCCGATAAAGACAATATAATGGCTTTTTCTTTGTTTTTTTTATTTACCTCTTCATTTAAAATAACGAGAGCAAGTTTTTTTGTTTCTTCCTCATTTTTTGTAACTATTTCCATCTTTTTATTGTATCAAAATCATAACTTAAATGGCAGTTTTATTAACTTTATAATAATCTTTATTAAAAACAAAAAAAACTGATATAATATAAAGTATGTCTAATTTTGAAAAAGGAAAACAAGATGACAAAATAAATTTTTTAAGAAAACGCGAGCAAGAACTTTTAGCTAAACGTCTATCACAAAAAAGTGGTTTTCCTTATGCTGATCTTTCTTTGGTTTTTTTAAAAACCTCTTCTGTTGGTTTAATACCTGAAGATGAAGCTAAAGAAGCTCATATGGTGGTTTTTGAAAAAATAAATAAAAACATAAAAGTAGGTATTCTTTCACCTGATTATGAAAAAACAAAAAAAATAATAGAAAAACTTAAAAATCAAGGTTTTAATGTTGAAATTTATATTGTCTCAGAAAATAGTCTTAATATAGCTTGGAAGGTTTATGAAGATATTAAAAAAACAGAAAAGAAAAGTAGTGGATCTTTTAATATTTCCAAAGAATCAGTTGCTGATTTTAAAAAAGAATTAAAAAGTATTGAAGATATAAAAGAAAACATATCTAAAATAGCTCAAAAAAATAATACCGTTGATACTTCATCTGTTTTAGAAATAATATTAGCAGGTGCTTTAGCTTTAAAATCTTCAGATATACATTTTGAACCAACAGAAAACGATCTTAGATTAAGATACAGAATAGATGGTGTTTTAATAGATGTAGCTGTTTTACCTTTAAAAATATATTCCCAGATCCTTTCCAGAATAAAGTTACTTTCTAAAATAATGCTTAATATTAAAGAAAAAGCTCAAGACGGAAGATTTAGTATAGATGTAGGAGGATCAGATATTGAAGTAAGAACTTCAATTATTCCGGGGGGAAATGGAGAATCTATAGTTTTACGTCTTTTAGATCCTGAAAATATAGCTATTTCGCTTGAAGAAATGGGAATGAGGAAGATAATGTATGATATTTTTATAGAAGAAATATTTAAACCAAACGGAATGATACTAACAACAGGTCCAACCGGTTCCGGTAAAACAACCACACTTTACGCATCTTTAAAAAAGATATATAACCCTGAAAAAAAGATATTAACAATAGAAAACCCAATAGAATATCACTTGGAAGGTATAGTACAGACACAAACAGATCATAGTAAAGGTTACACTTTTTCCGAAGGGTTAAGATCTGCTTTAAGACAGGATCCTGATGTTATTATGGTTGGAGAAATAAGAGATGAAGAAACAGCTGAAATAGCTGTCAATGCAGCCCTTACCGGACATATAGTATTTTCTACACTTCACACAAACAATGCTGCTGGTACTTTTCCCAGACTTATAGATTTAGGAGTAAACGAAAAAACATTAGGATCTGCTGTAAATTTATCCATAGCCCAAAGACTTGTAAGAAGACTCTGTCCTGATTGTAAAAAAGAAAGAAGTATAGAAGAAAAAGAATCTAAAGTAATAGATCTTATTTTGGAATCAATAAAAAACAAAGAGGTATTAGAGGGTATTCAGAAAGAAAAAATTTGGGATCCTGTAGGATGTGAAAAATGTAATCATACAGGATATAAAGGAAGAGTTGGAATATTTGAATGTATTAAAATGGATTCCGCAATAGAGAATATAATTACCAAAAACCCAAGTGAAAGAGAAATACAAAAAACCGCAGAGGAAAGTCAGGGAATTATAAACATGCAACAGGATGGAATATTAAAGGTTTTAGAAGGAACTACTTCTTTTAAAGAAGTAGCGGGAATAGTTTCTCTTAAGGTTTTTTAAATAAAAAAAAATAAGTTTCAAGTTTCCAAGCAGCAACATCAAACAAAAAGTTAAGTCTAAGGATAGTCTCAGAAAAAACCAAAACGTCCTCGATTATAACTATATTATAAAATACTGCTCGGAAACTTAAAACTTAAAAGTTGCGATTTTTTAATTTCTTTGTTTTTATAAAAGAAAAAATAAAAGTTAAATTACTTTTATTACCGCTAATAATATATAATAATATTATTTTTATGTCAAGTAAAATACCAGATGTAGAAAACTTAAAATCATTAGATGCAACACTTAGACCTGAAAACTGGAATGATTATATAGGACAGAAAACAATAAAAGAAAATCTTTCTATTCTTATTCAAGCGGCAAAAGAAAGAAAACAGTCTCCGGAACACATTCTTTTTTATGGACCTCCGGGATTAGGAAAAACAACTTTAACACATTTAATTGCAAAAGAAACCGGAAATCAAATAAAAATAACTTCCGGCCCTGCTATAGAAAAGGTTGGTGATCTTGCTTCTGTTATCACAAACCTTTCCTCTAATGATATCCTTTTTATAGATGAGGTACACAGATTAAATAAAAGTGTAGAAGAAGTTTTATATCCTGCAATGGAATCAGGTACTTTGGATATAATAATAGGTAAGGGTCCTTCAGCAAGAACAATACAACTGGAATTACCCCCTTTTACTTTAATCGCAGCTACAACTAAAATATCTTTACTCTCCTCTCCTTTAAGAAGCAGGTTTTCCGGTGGTGTTTTTAAATTAGAATTTTATTCTGAAGATGAAATAGGAGAAATACTTAAAAGATCTTCAAAAATGTTGGATGTGGTTATAGAAAAAGAAAGTATTAAAGAAATAGCTAAAAGAAGCCGTTTTACACCAAGGTCTGCAAATTATTTATTAAAAAGATGTAGAGATTACGCTCAAGTACATAAAAATAAAACCATAGACAATAATGTTATAAATAATGTCTTTTCTCTTTTAGGAGTTGATGAAGTAGGTCTCACTAAAGCTGATCTTTTAATATTAGAAACAATAATAGATAATTTTAAAGGGGGTCCTGTCGGTTTAAATACCATAGCCGCATCTTTATCTGAAGACCAAAAAACATTAGAAGAATACAATGAACCTTATCTTATTCAAATAGGTTTTCTTGAAAGAACACCAAGGGGGAGGATGGTTACTGAAAAAGCTTACAAACACTTTAATATTAAACCTCCTTTGAAAGATAGTTCTTTATTTTAAAATTAAATTTAATAAAATATGTCAGGACATAATAAATGGTCTAAAATTAAACACAAAAAGGCAGCTGAAGATGCCCAAAAAAGTAAACAGTTCTCAAAAGTATCAAAACTTATAACCACGGAAGTAAAAAAAGCTGGTGGAGATAAAGAAAGCCCGGGAGTTCGTAAGGCTATAGAACAAGCAAAGTCTATAAATATGCCAAATGATAATATAGAAAAAGCAATAAAAAGAGCTCTTGAAAGTAATTCAGAGGATATGATTTCAGTTTTATATGAAGCTTACGGACCAGAAGGTGTTGCTATAATAATAGAGGGTTTAACTGATAATAAAAACAGAACTGCAGCAGAAATAAAAAGCACCCTTTCAAAACATAAAATAGAATTAACACAACCCGGTTCGGCTTCATGGGCTTTTAATAAAACAAATAACGGTTATGAAACTGTTTCTCCTATTGAAATATCACAAGAATCTAATGAAAAATTAGAAAAAATAATAAATAGTCTAGAAGAACTCGAAGACATTCAAGAAATATATACTAATGTTAAATAATATAAGAGTTATAGGTATAGATCCCGGATACGAAAGACTAGGATTGGCAATTATTGAAAAACAATCTAATGGCTTAGAAACTCTTATTTCTTCTGACTGTATAGAAACATCCCCAAAAACAGCTCATTCCGAAAGACTTTTATATATAAGTAGATCAATTGATAATTTTATTGAAAAATATCAACCTAAAATAATAGCCATAGAAACACTTTTTTTTAACACCAACCAAAAAACTGCAATTAAAGTTGCGGAGGCTCGTGGGGTAGTAATATCAAGATCTGCATATTACGGTTTGGATCTTTATGAATTCAGCCCATTACAGATCAAACAGGCTATTACAGGATATGGAAGATGTGAAAAAAAACAGTTAATATCAATACTACCTCGTATTATACAAATAAATAAAAAAATAAAACATGATGATGAATTTGATGCTATTGCAATAGGATTAACTTGTACAGCTACTATAAAAAATATTAGTTAAAAAGTATTGTATTTTTTTAAATTTCTGTTAAAAAAATAATATAATTATTAATAGAAATAATAAAAATTTATATGAAAAACAGCTTTGAAGATCCTACTTTTTTTAATGATTTTGAAGAAGAAAATGATAATCTTGATGAAGAAAATGAAAGTTTTTCTTTTTTAAACAACAATGAAGATGATGATATTCCAGAAATTCCAGATCTTGATGAATAAATTACAAGATTATCAATAATTATTTGTTGACTTTTTTGAAATGTGGTTTTATTATTTAAACTTGTATAAGTTTTCTCTTTTTTACTAATTATTTATATTCGTGGTCAAAAAAATTTTAACATATGATTTTTTAAAACAAGCTTTATTAGTTTTTGTTATTCTGTTTATTTTCTCTTTGGGAGGAATGATTTTTTGGGTTTCAACACTTAAAATTCCTCATTTAGACTCTTTTGAAGAAAGGAGGGTAGACCAAACAACAAAAATTTATGCTAATGATGGAGAAACTTTATTATTTGATGTTTTTGAACACGGAAGAAGAACAGCTGTTCCTTTTGAAGATATAAGTGAACATATTAAAAACGCTACTTTATCAATAGAAGATAGAGATTTTTACGAACACTCAGGTATTCAACCAAGAGCTGTTTTTAGAGCTATGTGGGTAAATTTAAGAACCGGTGATTTTACACAAGGTGGTTCTACTTTAACCCAACAGGTTGTAAAAAATTCAGTTTTAACTCCTGAAAAAGTTATTTCAAGAAAATTGAAAGAGTGGATATTTTCAGTAAGACTTGAACAGATGATGGATAAAGATACTATATTTGAATTTTATTTAAATGAAACTCCTTATGGTGGAAATATTTATGGGGTAGAACAAGCTAGTCAATCTTTTTTTGGAAAACCTGCTTCTGATGTAACTATAAGTGAAGCAGCTTATCTAGCAGCTTTACCTGTTGCCCCTTCAAGACTTTCTCCATATGGATCTAATAAAGATTTACTTGATCAGAGACAAAATTTAGTTTTAAGAGAAATGTATAATAATAACTTTATTACAAAAGAAGAGTATGAAAAAGCACTTAATGAAGAAGTTAGATTTTTAAGTAAAGAAGATAGTGGAATTAAAGCTCCTCATTTTGTAATGTATGTTCAAGAATATTTAGAAAAAGAGTATGGTATTGATATGAGAGATAGAGATGGTTTACGTATTACCACAACTCTTGATTATGATCTTCAAAAAAAAGCTGAAGAATTAGCTCTTAAACACGCTCTTAATAATAAAGATGTTTTTAACGCTGAAAATATAGCTCTTACTGCCACTGACCCTAAAAATAATGATATTTTAGTTATGGTTGGTTCTAGAGATTACTCTGATCCAGATATTGATGGAAATTATAATGTAACAACATCAAAAAGACAACCAGGTTCAGCTTTTAAACCATTTGTTTACGCACAGGCTTTTAAAAAAGGATATACACCTGAAACTATACTTTTTGATCTTAAAACTCAGTTCTCTACTACTTGTGAACCTCATAACTTAAGTCATGAAAATCCTTGTTACTCTCCTCAAAATTTTGATGGTATTTTTAGAGGACCCATTTCAATAAGAAACGCTCTAGCTCAATCTATAAACGTACCTGCAGTTAAAGCTCTTTATTTAGCCGGTCAAAAAGATACACAAAATTTAGTTAACTCTATGGGTATTGAAGATTTTGATGATCTAGAAAGATATGGTTTAACAATGGTTTTAGGAGGTGGAGAGGTTTCACTCCTTGATCTAACTAGGTCTTATGGAGTATTTGCAAATGAAGGTATTAAATCTAACAGTTCCCCTATTATTAAAATAAAAAATAAAGAAGGAGAGATATTAAAAGAACGTGAAGTTACAGAAAAAAGAGTTTTAGATAGAAATATATCATTAAAAATATCAGATATTTTATCAGATAATAATGCTAGAGCTCCTGTTTTTGGTGAAAACTCCTTATTACATTTTCCTAATAAAGATGTTGCCTCTAAAACAGGAACAACTAATAATTATAGAGATGCTTGGGTAGTAGGTTACACTCCGGATATTGTAGTTGGAGCTTGGGCGGGAAATAATGATAACACATCAATGAATAGAAGAGTTGCTAGTTTTATAATAACTCCTTTTTGGAGAGAATTTATGGACTTTTTAGAAAAAGAAAGAAATAACGAAGTATACTCAAGATCTTTTCCTTCTTATCAAAAAGAAGATTTATCATCTTTAAAACCAGTACTTAGAGGTTCTTGGCAATCCAGTATTAATGATACAGAAATTAATATAGAAGATATTAATAATAATAATAATGAAGAAATATTAGAAGAAGATATTGAAGAACCTTTAAAAATTCACTCAATACTTCATTGGGTTGATAAAAATAATCCAAGAGGCCCCATCCCCTCAAACCCTGAAAGAGATTCTCAGTATTTACATTGGGAATATCCGGTACAAAAATGGGTAGAACAACAGGGTTTTTAATTTAAAAACTAAAATACTTTTAAAATTTTCTCATTAGAAGTATTTTTTTTATTAAAAATATTTATTATAT
>CAZLGQ010000024.1:0-8278 GCA_964559575.1 uncultured Candidatus Saccharibacteria bacterium
ACATCAAATTTAATTAAAAAATATTTATGATACAATTTCTTTTGATATGTCAAAAAAAGAAAATGAAATTTTAAACCTAGAATGGTGGTCTTCGGCTATAATCTATCAAATTTACCCTCTTAGCTTTAAAGATACTACAGATAATGGTCGTGGAGATTTAAAAGGTATTATTAAAAATCTTGATTATTTAAAGGGTACTAATAGATCTCTAGATATAGATGTGATCTGGATGAATCCCATTAACCCCTCTCCTAAAAAGGATCACGGTTATGATGTAGCCGATTACTACGATATAGATCCGGAACTTGGCGATCTTGAAACATTTGATCTTTTAGTAAAGGAAGCCAATAAACGTGGAATAAAAATAATGATGGACTATGTTTTAAATCATACTTCCTCACAAAATCCATGGTTTTTAGAATCCCGATCCTCAAAAGATAATCCCAAATCGAATTGGTATATATGGCTAGACCCTAAACCGGATGGTTCTCCACCTAATAACTGGCTTTCGGTTTTTGGCGGTTCAGCTTGGACATTTGATGAAAACCGTAAACAGTACTATATGCATAGTTTTCTATCTGATCAACCGGATCTCAATTGGCGAAATCCCGAGGTTGTAGAAGAAATGAAGAATGTTCTTCTTTTCTGGTTAAATAAAGGAGTTAGTGGTTTTAGAGCAGATGCAATCGAACACCTATACAAAGATAAAGAGTTTAGAGATGAACCTCAAAACCCTCATCATAATCCAAAAACCGACAATCCTTACGATGCTTTGATCCACACTTACAGCAGAAATCAAATGGATGAAATTACAAAAACAATTAAAGAGTTTGATGATCTTTTAGATGGAAAAGAACAGAATTTAATGGTTAATGAAGTTTGGGCTAAACCAGAAGATCTCTCCTACTTACATAACGCTTCTGAAAAAAAACTATGTGTTCCTTTGAATTTAAACCTTATACATACCCCTTGGCAAGCTAATAATTTTAAAAAACTTATAGACAACTATGACCAACTCTTAGGTAAAGACAACTGGCCGAACTATGTTATTGGCAATCACGATGTTAGTAGAGTAATAGATAGAATAGGTATTTCTAAAGCCAAAACCGCCGCCTTATTACTCTTAACTCTAAGGGGTACTCCTTTTATTTACTATGGAGATGAAATAGGTATGGGTAATGCATATATTCCGGACGAACTTATACAAGATCCTTGGAAAAAACAAGTACCGGAAATAGAAATAGACAGAGATGTAGCAAGAACTCCAATGCAATGGAACACTGATCCAAATGCCGGTTTTTCTATTAGTAACCCATGGTTACCGGTGTGTCATAATTATAAAGAAATAAATGTAGAAAAAGAACTGGAAGATCCCGATTCAATACTAAACACCTATCGTTCTTTAATTAAAATCCGTCGCCGATCAACAGCTTTAACCAAAGGAAAATATTGCCCTTTAGAATCAGGAAATGAAAATGTTTTAGCTTATTTAAGAGAATATGAAAACGAAAAAATACTGATCGTGATCAATTTTTCAGACGAAAAAGAAAAAGTTTCTCTTAATATAGCAGAAGCTGAAACTATTTTTAGTACTTGTAAAGATAGAGATCTAAACACCAAAAAAGAATTAGAAGATCTGGAACTAAAAGGTAATGAGGGGTGTATATTTAAATTAAAATAACCAAGCTAATATTAAAAGAACAGAAACCGGAATAGGTAAATATCTAACAACAGAAACCGTAACAGAGGCAAGTTTTTTCCATTCTGTTCCAAAACCTTCAACAAGATCAGTTTTAGAAATACTCCAACTTATAATAGCTCCTCCAACTATACCTGAAGTTACCACTATCTGATTAGCAGCAAACATATCAAGTATTTCTAAAAACGGCCTTCCTATCATAGAAAATTCCATGGGAGTAAAACTCAAAGCCGCCAATGTTCCCAAGGGTACCAAAGGAGCAAAAGAAGCAAATGTTGCTTTTGCTTGAGAAAAACCAAATTCCTCCCTTATGGCTGTTTTTACAACTTGCATTCCCGCAATACAAGAACTTATAGCCGCTAAAAAGAATAAACAGAAAAACAAAATAGCAACAAATGGCCCAAATGGAATTATGGAAAAGGCATAAGGAAGAGTGGTAAAAGCTAACTCTGTTCCTTCAGCCGGATTTAGTCCAAATGTAAAAACAATAGGAAATAACATAAGTCCGGCTATTAAAGCAATAGAGGTTTCGATAATAGCCACCCAACCGGCAGACCAAGGAAGGTTAGTTCCTTTTTTCATAAAACTTCCATAAGTTATTAAATAGCCCTGCCCTACAGCTAAAGAATAAAAAGCTTGACCGAAAGCCAAAAGCCAAACAGTTGGATTTAAAAAATCTGAAAAATTAGGATTAAAAAGAAAACTCATAGCCTCACCTCTTCCTTCAAGAGTTAAACTGTAAATAGTAAGAAGAACTATAACAACAATAAGTACCGGCATTAGTATTTTAGCAAACCACTCTATCATTTTTACTCCACGCATAACCACAAAAGAAGTAAGGGCAACAACTATAAAGAAATACCATAAGGAAGCATAACCACTTGTAAATTCTGAAAATGAAGGCAACTCCCCTTGAATACTCTCCACAGCAAAACCCAAAGTCCAACCTGTAATAACTAAGTAATAACTCATTATTATCAAAGTCAACAGAACCACCAGCCAACCTACAAGAGCTGCTTTTTTCATGATTTTTCTAAAAGTACGTATAGGACTTCCTCTTTCAGCACGACCGGCACTTATCTCTAAGATCATTAAAGGTATCCCCATCGTAATAACCGCTAGAATATAAGCTATAATAAAAGCACCACCTCCATTTTCTCCGGCAAGATAAGGAAAACGCCAAATATTACCAAGACCTACCGCAGCAGCTGCAGTAGCAAAAATAAAAGCTTTTTCTGATGACCAATAAACACGACGAAAAGTATGTGACATAACTTATAAAATATTTTTTGTTATAATTATTTAATAATAAAAATAATATCAGATCTTTTAAAAAAAGATAACCTCTTTTTTTATAACCTATAATAAAAGAGGTTATAGTTTGATAAAATAATTATTATATTAAAATTAACAAAGCTATGAAAAATCATTTAACTTTACAAAATACAATTGACAAATAAAACTTTTTTGGCATTATTACAAAATATTAAAATTTTTAAAAAAATTACCTAAGTTTCTAATCTAGAAAGTATATTAAAAATAAACAGATAACCGCATTTAAGCGATAATTCTATCTTATGTCACAAAAACCAGAAAAAAACATCATTTTGTTAGTTTCTCTTGGAGCCCCATCTATAATAAAAGAATTCAAAGAAAGTGACCAGTTAAAAAACTGTCGCTTAGCCCTCATCCATCAAGAAAAAGCTAAAACAAAAAAACAAAAGGAACTATTAGAAATGTTTGATATTGTTATACGTTGTAATTTAAATTCAAATGACGCCATAACCAAAGAATTAAAACCTTATGAAAAAGAACTACTAGCTATAACCTGTAGAGGAGATGTCAATATTCCTTTTTTCCAAAAAGTTATACCTCATGTCCCCTATCTTAGAACACCCACAACCGAGTCTCTTGAATGGTCAACAAATAAACTGAAAATGAGAAGACGTTTTTCCGCATACGATTCATCAATAACACCTAAATTTATGGTGGTTAATGATGCTAGTAAAGAAACCTTGAAAAAAATAGAAGAAAAAGTCGGATTTCCTTTAATAATAAAACCCGTAGGTTTAGCTTCAAGTCTATTAGTAAGCATAGCTTACTACAAAGAAGAGATGGAGATATCGTTAAATAAAACCTTACGTAAAATACAAAAACTACACAAAGAATTAAACGGTCGCGGTGATTTCCAAATTTTAGTTGAACAGTTTATAGATGGAAATATGTACTCAGTTGATGCACATGTAGGATCAAGAGGTGCTGTATACTTTAACCCTTTTGTTCATATTAAAACCGGTAAATCAGTAGGTTTTGATGACTTTTTCAGCTATCAACAGACCACACCTGCAAAATTACATAAAAACAGCATAAAAGATGCCCAAGAAGTAAGTATAAAAGCAATTAGAGCACTCAAATTAAGAAGTGTAACTGCTCACATAGAATTACTGCAGACAGAAAACGGATGGAAAGTTATAGAAGTAGGACCAAGAATAGGTGGCTTTAGAAATCTAATGTACAAATTATCCTATGGAATAGACACCACAGCAAACGACATTGCTGTAAGGGCCCCGAAGAAATTAAACATTCCCAAAAAAGAACAAGGTTACACTACCGTACTTAAATTTTACCCCAAGGAAGAAGGTGTAATAAAAAATATGACAGGAATTAAAAAAGTTAAAGAACTAAAATCCTTCCACTCAGCTAAAGAAAATAAAAAAATAGGAGATCGTGCTATTTTTGCAAAACACGGTGGAAAAGAAATATTTAGAGTAATTCTATTCAATGAGAAACGTTGCGAGCTACTAGCTGACATAAGAAGGTGTGAGCAAATGGTTGAGATAAAAACAAATAAGTCCTGATCCTTTATTATTCTTTAATTAAGGATATGAATAAAAAAAATCCTACTATAATATCTATTACCGGAACCAAAGGCAAAACCACCATTGCCAGACTTTTAGAAGAGGTTTACACAAAGTCAAAAAGAGAAACTCTGCTAGTAGATACCCACGGTCATTACTTAAACCAAAAAAGAAAAAGTACAGATAAAGACAGTTTAAAAACTTTTGGCATAATCCCAACAGTCTGTCCGGGACGTTTTCTTTATGAAATAAAAAATAAAAGTAACTCTGTAGCAATACTGGAAACATCTATTGGTTCTTCAGGTCCTGCCGGTATAGGTTACAAATCTCACGATATTGGAATAATAACGAATATTTTTGAAGATCATATAGGAAGGAGGATAAAAACAAAAGAATCACTGGCAAGAAAGAAAGGTTACATATTCCGTCAAGTAAAAACAGACGGGGTTTTAGTATTTAATGCTGATGATCCATATATAAACAAAATAGTAATGGAAAGGTCAAAAAAAAGAATCCAAAAAAGAAATATTGAATTAATACCTGTTGGATTTGATTTTTCCAATTTTAAAATAAAAAAACACCTTAAAAAAGGAGGAGAAGCAATAACCAAAAAAGGAAACCATTTAATTTTAATCTCTTCTAAAAAAGAAACTAAATTAATGAACCTATCTTATGTGGAATGGACATTTTGGGGAAAATATGAACCTGCAGTAATTAATTTAATGTTAACTATTGCTTGTCTATATAAAGAACAAAAAAAATTTACATTAAAAACTAAAAAGATCCTTGAAAAATATAAACCATCAGAAAAAAATTACGGAAGACTTTTATGCTATAAAAACAAAAAAAGGAATCTGTCAGTTATTGTTGATTATGCTCATGAAAAAAACTCCATAAAAGCTATAGGATCCTTAGCTCAAAATATTTCTAAAAATAAAACAATTGGAATAGTATGTTTTAATCCAGACAGAACAGATGAACAGATAAAAAACTATGCTCTTGAAACATCAAATATTTTTGATGTTACTATAATATATGACAAAATAGATGGAATAAACAGAAAACCTGAAAAAGACAAAAGAAAAATATATTATAGAAACATCGGAGAAACTTCCAATATTATTTATAAAAAAATGAAAGTCCACACTCTAAAACCAAATAAAGTTTATAAAAAAATACAGGAAAAAGAAGCGATTGAAAAAGCTTTTAAAATTTCAGATAAAAACGATGTTATTATTCACGTCTTTGGAAATGATGGTTTAAAAAGTATAGAGATGTTAAAAAATACAATGGATCTAAAAAGATGTTCAAATAAAGAAGTGGTAAAAAGTTAAATTAAGTTTGAAAAAAGGTAAAAAAATTGGTAAAGTTTCTACTATATTAAAAACTTATATTAAAATTACACAAAACTTGTGGCAAAAAACTCATCAATTAAAATAAACAACAACATAAGATCCTCTGAATTAATGGTTATAAACCAAGAAGGAGAACGTATTGGTGTACTATCTTTAGAAAAAGCTTTAAAAATGGCTGAAGAAGCTGAATTAGATCTTGTAGAAATAGCTCCAAATACAGAACCACCGGTAGCAAAAATAATGAGTTACGGTAAATACCAATACGATCAAAAGAAAAAAGCACAAAAAGCAAAAGCAAGAACTCATTCTGTTGAAACCAAAGCTATACAGATAAAACCGGGAACCGGAGAAAACGATCTAACTTTAAAGGCAAAGAAAATTTCTACTTGGCTAAAAAAAGGAAACAGAGTAAGAGTGGAACTTTTTCTTCGTGGACGTTCAAAATATATGGAAAAAGATTTCTTAGAAAAAAGACTGCAAAGAATTTTAGATCTTATTTCAGAAAAATACAAGATAGCTGATGGTCCTAAAAAAAGTCCAAAAGGTTTAGCAGTTATAGTTGAAAAGGATTCTTAAACTTTTTAAAAACAAAAAAAGCTTATAGGGGTTGAAAAAAAAAGAAAATTGTGTAATACTTTCCACTCAATATGAAAGGAAATAAATCATTTTTAAAAAGAATAAAAGTTACAAAAACAGGTAAAATGTTACATAGACCTATTGGT
Source organism: uncultured Candidatus Saccharibacteria bacterium (assembly GCA_964559575.1). Lineage (GTDB taxonomy): Bacteria > Patescibacteriota > Minisyncoccia > Phycocordibacterales > CSBR16-193 > SKVL01. The sequence continues at coordinate 6,635 of CAZLGQ010000024.1, forward strand.
CAATGTCATTTTAACTCTAAAGAATCTTCTGAAAAGACTATGGAAAAAAGAGGTCTAAAAAAAACTTCTTTTAGTTCCAGAATTAAAAGAAGATTTTTACCTAAGGTTTCTAATAAATAAATATGACTAGAGTAAAAAAGGGATTAAACGCCATAAAACAACGTAGATCTATTCTTAATAAAACAAAAGGATACCGTTTTGATAGATCAAGAAAAGAAAGAGCTGCAAGAGAAGCGGTATATCATAGTGCCACCTATTCTTTTGATCACAGACGAGATAAAAAAGGAGACTTTAGACGTTTATGGAATATAAGAATAAATGCTTCCGTTAGAAAATATGATCTTTCTTACAGCACTTTCATTAAAAAACTTACCGATAAAAAAATCGGAATTAACAGAAAAATGCTATCAAGTATAGCAAAAGAAAATCCTAACGCATTTGAACGTATAATAAAAGAGATTTCTTCTTAATTAATAAAGAAAATAAAAATTATAAAAATCCGTTATAAATAACGGATTTTTTATTTATAAATACTAAATAAAAAATTTTAAAAAATATAAATTAAATTACTAATCTATATTGTTTACTTACACAATACCCCAAAAAACAAACCTTATAATCAAATTATTAAATAAAAAATGATAAAATTATTTATTTCTCTTCGTTTATTTCAATAATATCTGAAGAAAATATCGCAATAAAAAAACCTCCCAAAACTCCAAACAGTATATCAAAAACAGTATCTATGTAATATTCAAAACCAATAGAAGGATTAACATATCCAATAATGATCTCAAAGATCTCCCACAAAATAGCAATGGATAGAACACAAGCTAAAATAAAAATTATCCTCTGTCTAAATGATAGATCTTTATAAAAACTAAAAGAGTTAAAAAACCAAATAGTTACTAATGCAGCCCACATACCTCCTAAAAGATGCATCACGATATCAAACCACCAATAATGCCAATATAGATAAAAATTAATAGATATAAGGTGTAATAATAATATAAATATCAAACCAAACATTACCAACTTTTCCAAAATTGGTATTTTTTTATTCTTTTTTAACATTTATTATTTTAAAAAAATTATTTTTTAAAAAACCCCTTACCGAATTAGTTATATAAAAACCAAACCGATAAGGGGTTATTTGAAATATCGCCTCAACTATTAAAGTTAAGTGGGTTCTTCAACTCACATCCATCAGATCTAGATACTAGATTATTTCTGTTAAATTTTAATCCAACAGAATAAAATTTTTCCAAGTTCATCACGATGCGGTAATATCAAGTTCCCTTGCGATAGGTATCTAAGGAATATTCCAAATAACCCACACGTAAATACTATCATAAAAATAAAAATATGTAATACCTACCAAAATATTATCAAAATTAAACAACAACCCGAAATATTTCGGGTTGTTGTCGCGAAGTGGATAGGATTAAATTACTTGACCTAGCAAAAAACTAGGTGGGTACTCGCACTTTAAACCGATCTGAACCCGATGTTGTTTCTATTTATAATTTAGAAACATAAAACAAAAACAACATCAGGCTCATCACAGCTAAAGAATATAGAATTCCCTTTTTAAGCAATTAAGAAGGACAAGCATTATCAATCCTATTTTTAAGCTTAATTCTT
>CAZLGQ010000025.1:0-7882 GCA_964559575.1 uncultured Candidatus Saccharibacteria bacterium
CATTGCCCTTTGTTTTTAATTAAAGTATTATATTGGTTGATTGATTTTGTTGGTTAATAAAAATAGATCTATGTTAAAAAAAGATGATGGGTCTGATGGTAAAAATAGAATAAAAAAAAGTGAAACTATAATTGTGTCTGTGGGAGGTTCTTTAATAGTTCCCAAAGAAATTAATTTAAGTTTTTTATCAGCTTTAAAAAAATGTTTAGTAGAACAAATCGCTTATAATAAGCGATTTGTTCTTGTATGTGGGGGAGGGTATACAGGTAGAGTTTATCAAAAGTCTGCATTGGAAATGAATAAAATTTCATCAGAAGAATTAGATTGGATAGGTATATATGGAACTTGGTTAAATACCAGAATGGTAAATGCAATTTTTGAAAATTTAAGTAGATCGGAAATAATAACCGATCCTACGAAATCTGTTAGTTTAACATCTAAAAAACCAATAGTTGTGGCTGGTGGTTGGAAACCGGGTCGTAGTACTGATTATGTTGCTACTATGTTGGCTAAAAAATTTGGAGCATCACGTTTAGTTAATTTGACTAATATTGATCATATTTATGACAAAGATCCAAATAAATATTCAGATGCTAAAAAGATCAAGGATATAAATTGGCCAAAATTCAGATCTCTTTTACCAAAAGATTGGGACCCGGGTTTACATACACCGTTTGACCCCATAGCCTCCAAAGAAGCTGAAAAGATCGGCTTAACAGTAGCTATTATTAATGGTAATAAAATGAAACAGTTTGAGTATTTTATAGATCAAAAAAAGTTTAATGGTAGTTTAATCAAACCTGTTGATAATTGTTTGTAATAAATTGCTAAATATAAAATTTTACTTTATATTTTTGGTTAGATGTTCTGTTGGTTTCGTTGTTGTGGCAAATTTAACTCAGTGGAAAGGAAAGGATGGGTGTTATGAAGTATAGTGAGAAAGTAGTTAAGTTCTGTCCGGCCTGTCGGAGTTTCTTCGTTCGCATTAAGGTGAACGGTGTTGTAAAAGAAAGGCCGGTCTATGATGACGGAGGTCGTGATAGTTCCGAGTATCCTTCGGCTCACTGCCACGAATGCTATCAAAACTACCTAAAAGAAGTTTCTTCTTTGGGAGGTTTGATGGCATATTGAGTTAGACTGAGACACTCTTTTTTGAAGTGGCCTTTTGGAAATATTCGAAGGGCCTTTGTTTTTAATTATTTTCTTCCTCTTTTTCTTCTATCATAGTTTTGATACGCATTGTGCTTACCGTGGCGTCTCTGGCCTGTTCTTCCAGTCTTAAGTCTATAAATCTAATGGATTCTTTAAGTCTTGGTATCCTTACATTTTCCAGAGCACTTGTTCTACGGCGAGTTTTTTCTATTTCTTCAGCTAAGTTTTCTATTGTTTTTTCTAATTCTGCTAAACGGGTTAGTTTGGGTATTAATTTTTCAAGTTCTGTTATTGCATTATCTAGTTCTCCACTTGTTTCCAGTAGACCATAGGAAAAAACATAACCGTTTTTTTGTAGATCAAATTTAGGTACAGGTACTGACATAACTGATTTTGTAGTTACGTTAAGTTTTAATTCCGTACCCGGCATCATCATTGCTATGTCTTGAGTTTTTTCAGCAACAGTAGAAGAGGCTTTGGTATAGGATTTTAGAGCTAATGGTAGAGTTTGATCTATCTCAGCTCTTAGATCACGAGCTTCTTTGATTATTGCCATAAAGGTTTTTATCAAACCGTCTCGTTTGTCTTTTAGTAACTTGTATCCCTTTTCAGCTGTCCTTAGTTCTTTTTTAAGGTTAAGTAAGTTTATTCTGGTAGGGCTAACTTTCATAAGTATTTACTGTTTTTATAGATTAAAAAATAAAGAATATTTATTATTTCATATATTTTTCCATCATAGCCGGTTTGACTCTTTTCATTGATTCTTTAGGTAGTAATTTTAATAACTCCCAACCAAGATCAAGTGACTGTTCAATGGATCTGTCCTCTCTTTCACCTTGATTAACAAACTGTTTTTCAAAAGCATCGGCAAATTTCATATGAGCTTTATCACTTTCGGTTAGAGAAGCTTCACCTAAAACAACAGCTAATTCTCTTACTTCCTTACCAATAGCATAGGAAGCAAAAAGTTGATCTCTTAAACTTGAATGGTCTTCACGGGTTTTACCTTCTCCCACACCGGCTGACCATAATCTGGAAAGGGATCCCTGAACATCTACCGGAGGAAAGGATCCTTTGGTGTTTAGTTCTCGGGATATAATAAACTGACCTTCGGTAATATATCCTGTTAGGTCGGGGATAGGGTGGGTTTTATCATCATCCGGCATAGATAATATTGGTATTTGGGTTATTGTACCGGCTTGGTTTTTGATTCTACCTGCTCTTTCATATAAATTAGCTAAGTCGGTATATGTATAACCGGGATAACCTCTTCTACCCGGTACCTCTTTTCTGGCTGAAGAAATTTCTCTAAGAGCTTCACAGTAGTTAGTCATGTCGGTTAAGATAACTAAAACGTGCATGTTTTGATCAAAAGCTAAATATTCAGCTGTGGTTAAAGCCAGTCTTGGAGTGGTTATTCTTTCAATTACTGGATCAGCGGCAGTATTCATGAACAAAACCGAACGTTTTAAAGCTCCAGTGCTTTCAAATTCCTGTCTAAAATATTCGGCCTCATCAAAAGTAACACCCATAGTACCAAATACTATGGCAAACTGTTCTCCTGATACAACTTTGGCTTGACGGGCGATTTGAGCCGCTAATTTGGCGTGTGGTAAACCGGAACCTGAAAAGATAGGTAATTTTTGCCCTCTAACTAGAGTGTTCATTACATCAATAGAAGAAATACCGGTATGAATAAAGTCGTTTGGAAATTCTCTGCTCCAAGGATTGATAGCTGCTCCTTCTATCGGCCTTTTTGTTTCCGGAATTATTTTCGGACCTTCATCTATTACTTTTCCTCCACCGGAAAATATTCTACCTAACATATTTGGAGATAGGTCTAGGTTGGCAACTTCTCCACGAAAACGTACTACTGCATTTTCTATCTGAGCTCCGTCAGTTTTATCAAACATCTGAACAATAGCCTTGTTTTCTTGAGCTTCAAGTACTTTACCTAGACGAGGTTTGTCTTCTCCGGGTATGCTTACTTCTACTATTTCTTCATATTTAACCCCTTTAACGTCAGATACAACTACAAGAGGTCCAACTATAGATTCTACTGTTTTGTATTGTTTCTCCATATAATCAAGTGATCTTTAATAAATTAATTAAAATTTTCTTTTAAACTCTCCAGACTTTGTTCTAAGCCTCCGATTTCTGTTTTAGCATCTTCTATGAATTGATCAAAGTCTTCTTTTTGTTTCATGGTTTTAAGACTTGGTAGGGTTTTAAAAGAAGGTAGTTCAAGTATATCTTTAAACTTAAGTTCAGCTGAAGAGGTGATAGGTTTTAGAAGTTCATATACTTTCATTATTGATCTGAGTATATTGTACTGACGATCCATTGAAGAGTAGGCATCTTCACTATCAAAGGCATTTTGAAATAGGAAATCTTCACGAATAGATTTAGCAATTTCCATAACAAGTCTTTCGCTGTTAGATAATGATTCCATACCAACCAATCTAACTATTTCCTGCAGACCGGCTTCCTGTTGAAGAAGATCCATTGCTTGACTTCTTATTTCCGGAAAGTCCTGTCCTACTTTTTCTCTCCAGTAATTAGTGATGTTATCCAAGTATAGTGAGTATGAATTTAACCAATTTATGGAAGGGAAGTGTTTTTGATAAGCCAGAGAAGCGTCTAATCCCCAAAAACATTTAGTTACTCTTAAGGTAGCTTGACTGACCGGTTCTGAAAGATCTCCACCGGGAGGAGATACGGCACCGATAACTGTTAAGGCGCCATCACGGTCATCAGAACCTAAACAGGTATATCTTCCGGCTCTTTCATAAAAACCGGCGGTTCTGGATGCTAAATATGCAGGATAACCTTCTTCTCCGGGCATTTCTTCTAAACGACCTGCGATCTCACGCATAGCCTCAGCCCAACGAGATGTTGAGTCTGCCATCATGGCTACTGAATAACCCATATCTCTATAATATTCGGCAATAGTGATTCCGGTATAAACACTTGCTTCTCTAGCGGCAACCGGCATATTGGAAGTATTGGCAATCAAAACTGTTCGGCGAATCAAAGGATCTCCGGTATTAGGATCAATTAGTTCCGGAAATTCATTTAATACTTCTGTCATTTCGTTACCTCGTTCTCCACATCCAATATAGACTATGATCTGAGCATCACTATATTTGGCTAGTGACTGTTGAGTGATGGTTTTTCCTGTACCAAACGCACCCGGAATACATCCTGCACCACCCTTAGCTATAGGAAAAAAAGTATCAATTGATCTGGTTCCGGTTATTAAAGGTTCAACCGGGAATATTTTTGCTTTTGTTGGTCTGGGACTTCTAATTGGCCAATACTGAAGCATTGAAAGTTCAACACTCTTTCCTGACTCAGTTTTAACAGTGGCTATTTTATCTTCAATGGTGTATTCACCAGCTGTTTTAATTTCGGTTATTTGACCTGAAATTTTAGGTGGGACCATAATACTGTGGGTTATAGTACTGGTTTCCTGTACTTTTCCTAAAATATCTCCACCTGATACCTGTTGACCGTTTTTGGTTGTTGGTTCAAATTTCCATTTTTTTTCTCTATCCAAACCGTCTGCTTCAATTCCACGAGTGATAAAGTAACTGTCAGCTTTCTTTTCTATTTCTTTTAGAGGTCTTTGGATACCATCATATATAGATTCCAGTAAACCGGGACCAAGAGCTACTGACATGGTTTGACCTGTTGCTTCTACTATGTCTCCAGGTTCTAAACCGCTGGTATCTTCATAGACTTGAATAGAGGCAATTTCACCTTTTAATTCAATTATTTCACCCATTAATTTCATTTTAGAGACTTTGACGATCTCATACATTTTGGTACCGGTTAGTCCGCGGGCTTGAATTAGGGGTCCACTTATTCTGGTTATGGTACCAACGGTTTTATCTTTTTGATCTTCATTTGTTTTAGAATTAGATGACGTAGACATATATTGGAGTTTTTTAAGTCAATGATAATTTATTTCTTAATGCACCTACATTATACATATTTATTATGATATAACAAGAATTAATAATAAAAATTTAATTAAATAAAAGAAACATTAAAAAACACCTTGGTTGATTTAATACCAAGGTGTTTTTTGTTGTTTTTTTAATTTTTTACGTAAAGATCAATTTATAGATTTAATATAATTCTGTTCAATATTTAACCAATTTAGGTTATTGAAGAAATCTTCAACGTACTGTGTTTTACCGCTAGGTTGATAGTCGTAAACAAAAGAATGCTCCCACATATCTATCATAAGTATAGGTTGAAGTCCGGTTAAATGACCGATCTGTTGTTCATCTATCCAGGAGTTTAGTAAAATATTATTTTGACTGTCATGGTATAAAATTCCCCAACCAATACCACGAGTAGTAGCCATCTGTTTAAATTCTGATTCCCAGTTATTAAAGTCACCCCATTGGCTTTCGATCGCGGTTTTTAGTTGACTTTCTGTGGATAACTCTGCCGGACCATCTTCTAAGGCTTTGAAATAGTATTCATGATTTCGCATTCCGTCAAATTCAAAACCCAAACGTCGACGCAGTTCACCAATTTCGTATTTATTGGTATCTGAGTTCTGTTGTAATTTGGTTATCTGTTCCAAAATATAGTTAGTGTGTTTAACGTAACCACTGTATAGTTTCAAATGTTCTTCCACCGAAGTACAAGATAACTTACCTTTGAATTCTTGAGGAAGATTAAATTGTTTTTCTTTATACATAATATTTTTAATTAAGAGATTAGTAATTTATTAATTATAATTTTTTATTTTATCATATGATTTTTTTAAAAAATATAAGTATAATATGTGTTTGTGATATTTTTTTGATTTAAATATATAATTGAGGTTATGGAAAATTATTATAAGATCCTTGGGGTTGATAATTCTGCTACAAAAGAAGAGATAAAAAAAAGATTTAGGAAGTTAGCACATAAATATCATCCGGATAAAAAAGAGGGGAGTGAAGAAAAATTTAAGAAAATAAATCAGGTTTATCAAATTCTTTCAGATGATAAGAAGCGTTTTGATTACGATAACGGTGTAGGATCTTTTTCAAAGGGAGATAAAGACGAGTCTTCTTCTTATTATGAAAAACAAGATATCACGGTTTTTGAAAAAACTTTAAGTTTTTTTGAGCGATCTTTTTCTGTTTCGTTTGATAATTTCAAGGAAAACTTTTTTTTAGGTTACTGGATTTTTGTATTTATTATTTCGCTTTTAATTACTTACTTATTTATTTTCGGTGATGGACCAATGGCTTTTTTAAAAACGATCTTTTCCGTTTTTTGGTCTCCAACACCTGATCCTGTTTTAAATTTTATTTTGAATCTATTGTTCTTGTTTGTATTTTTAGTTATAACTTTTGGGGTAGCTATAACTTTATTTTTATTTATTTATGGTATTTTCTTCTCTGTAATAGTATTGATTGTCTTTTCTATACTTGTGTGGTTGTCGGATATAAGTATAACAGGAACTATATTTTCTGTTATCATATGGATAAATTTTGTTTTTATTTCTTGTAGGTATATTTTTAAAGAGTATCTTACTTTTTATTAAGTTAGTTTAAAAGTTAAAAAGTGGGCGGTATAGGACTTGAACCTATGGCCTCATCCACGTCAAGGATGCACTCTAGCCAACTGAGCTAACCGCCCTTTTTTAAAGTGTGGATAACACACATAGGTGATTATAACTTTTTGATTTAAATAGGGCAATATTGATCTTATTTAAGTTTTTTTGAAAATTTAAGTTATACTTGTAGGAATGAAATGGAAAATATTAATTTTTATCTCGATTTTGTTTTTTTCTTTATTGATGGTTTTTTTGATCAAGGATTTTGGATATGAAAGAGAATTCCAATCTTTTTTTAGTGATTTAATTAAAAAATTAGAAGAGATGGGGGCCGTATCTGTTTTTTTATTTATTTTGATATATATATCTGTCGCTGTTTTTGTTTTTTGGTTACCAGTACATACTTTTACGATCGTGGGGGGAGCTATATTCGGTTCTTTTATTGGAGCTTTATATTCAATGATAGCTATAATGTTAGGATCAGTAATTTCTTTTGGGATCTCTAGATATATTAGCAGAGGTTTATTTGCAAATTTTATATCAAGAAGAACTAAATGGTTAAAAAATTTTTTTTATTCAGTAAAAAACAAAGGTTTTACTATAGTTTTAATTCTTAGGCTTATACATTTTATTCCTTTTAGGGGTATAAATTATACAGCCGGTATTACATCTATCTCTATTAAGGATTTTATTTTTGGAAGTTTTTTAGGTTTAATTCCGGCAGTTCTTTTTTATTCGTACTTAGGTTCCTCTTTAGTTGAACTAAGACCTATTAGAATTGGTATAGCTTTAGTTATAGCTGTTATTTTCTCTGTCTTTATTTATTTACAGCAGAATAGACTTATATTTAAAGGTAGGTTTAAAAAAGTATTTGATAAATTTGTTTATTTAAAAGAGTGATTTAACTGTTTAATTTATAGTTAAAAATGTTAATAAGTTGTTAATAAGTTGTTTAAATTAACCTAATTTAATTTTATTATATATATCCTCAACAGCTGCCGCACCCATACCGGCTGCTATAAGGTTCTGTCTGTAAGGGTAATTTATACAGTCACCGGCTGCCCATATTCTGTTGTGTGAAGTTCTTTGGTTTTTATGATCTACATTTATATAACCATTTTGGTCTAATTCTACTAGATCTTTAACAAATTCAGTTGATGGTAT
>CAZLGQ010000026.1:0-7760 GCA_964559575.1 uncultured Candidatus Saccharibacteria bacterium
CGAAAAGGTTCTTTAGGTATTTTGAGAACAGAGTGATCAAAATACCAAAAACCTGTACTGATCCTGTAAGGATCGAGTCCCACACCCTCCGCAGTAAACGAAGTGAACAAGGAGGGTGTGAGTAGTGTTTTCTTTAAGAAAATACGTTACGTGGACTCGAAAAGGTTCTTTAGGTATTTTGAGAACAGAGTGATCAAAATACCAAAAACCTGTACTGATCCTGTAAGGATCGAGTCCCACACCCTCCGCAGTATTTAAAAATTAATTTATACTTAATTAATATGACGCAATACGAAGCAAAAACAAAGGATAATAAGTGTATATTTTGTGAGATAGCAGCTAACAGATTAGAAACACCGGGAATCTTCTGGGAAGATGAAGAATTCATGGCTTTTCTCTCAACCCATCCAAACACAGAAGGTTTTACTTGCGTAATTCCAAAAACTCACTTCGGTAGTGATGTCTTGAAGATGCCCGATGAAGTCTTACAGCGCTTCATTGTTACCTCTAAACATGTTGCTTCAATTCTTGAAAACGCTTTTGAAGATGTCGGTAGAGTTGGTCTTATTATGGAAGGCACTGGAATCGACCACGCTCACACAAAACTAATTCCTTTGCATGAGACAGAAAACCTTAAGCAAGGAGAATGGAAGCAGGTTCTTTCTGGTAAAGAATTTTGGTTTGATAAATACGATGGTTGGATATGCTCGGCTGATGGTCCAAAAGCCCCTGCCGAAAAATTAAAAAAACTAGCCGAAAGGATCAAAAAGTCTCAAAAATCATAAAATTAGCTAGTGACCCATACACTCTGTTTCCATCCTTAAAACTCTATCAAACAAACCTTACGACACCTAACTTCTCTAGTACTTAACCCGAATAACCCACAATAAACGAAATGAACAAAGTTTTTTGAAAACATATTTTTTACGTAATAAAAAATAATAGCTACAGTCTTTTGTTTTTATAAAACAAAAGACTTACTTTTTTATTTATAAATATTATTTATAAATAAAAATATTTTAAAAATCTATCTTCATAAAGATATGGTATATTTTAAAAATGGAACCAAAAACTCCGCTTGATAAAATTTTCCGTTTAAACAAAGATCAAAAAAACGGTCTTTCAAAATTAAATATAAAAACAGTAGAAGATATTTTGTATTTCTTCCCCTCTCGTTATGGTGATGTGTACTCCGTAAAATACATTAACGATCTAATGGATAAGGAATCTGTTACCATATACGGAAGAGTAAAAAATGTACAGACAGGAAAAACTTTTAAAAATAAAATACCGGAAGCAACAGCAACCATTAAAGATGAAACGGGTTCAGCAAAAGCACGTTGGTTTCATCAACCTTATATAGCTAAAAAACTCTCAGAAAATACATTAATAAAATTAGATGGACAGGTAAAAAAAGATAAAAAAGGATCGGTTATTTTCATAAATCCAAATATTAAAGAAGTATCTAAAACTCCACGTGGAGTTGGAAACTCTCTTTTTGAAAATTCTAATGATCAATTCCTTCAACCGATATATTCTGAAAGTAAAGGAGTAACCTCTAGATTTATTAAATACAAAATAGAACAACTAATTAAAAAAGATGCTCATGAATTATTAATAGATCCTATACCACCTGAAATATTAAAAAAATACAGTTTACCTTCTTTAAAATCCGCTATTTTTTTTATTCATAAACCCCAAAAAAAAGAAGATGCTTTAGCGGCAAGAAAAAGATTTGCTTTTCAAGAAGTTTTTTTGATCCAGATCCAAAAACAAAAAGAGAGAAAAAAAAGAGAGAGGAATCCTTCTTTTTCTATAAGCCCAAAAGAAAAAGAAGTTAATAAATTTATTAAACGTTTTCCTTTCCAATTAACTAATGCACAAGAAAAAGCCATTAAAGAAATTCTATCTGATATTTCAAAAAAAACACCTATGTCAAGACTACTAGAAGGTGATGTTGGATCCGGAAAAACTGCAGTAGCTTCAGTGGCATCTTTTACTACAGTAATGACACGTCCTGAAGATCAAAATTTTGGAAATTTACAAGTTGCTTACATGGCACCCACAGAAATACTGGCTCAACAACAGTTTGAAGGTTTTATTAAATACTTTTCTCATTTAAATATTAAAATAGGTCTTATAACATCAAGTGGTTGTAAAAAATTTCCATCAAAAACAAATCCTAAAAATTCAACTAAAATATCTCGTAAACAACTACTAAATTGGGTTAAAAACGGAGAAATACCAATATTAGTAGGAACCCACTCTCTTATACAAAACACTGTTGAATTTGAGAATTTGGCTCTGGTTATAATAGATGAACAACACCGATTTGGAACTATCCAAAGACAAAATCTATTAAGAAAAGATAATATCACACCTCATCTTCTTTCAATGACAGCAACCCCCATACCAAGAACACTTTCTCTAACTATTTACGGAGATCTTGATATAACACTAATAGATGAAATGCCTGAAGGTAGAAAATCTGTAATAACCGAAATAGTATCTCCAAATAAAAGAAAAGAAACATTTTTAAAAATAAAAGAAGAACTAAAAAAAGGAAGGCAAGCTTATGTTATTTGCCCTAGAATAAATGCACCGGATCCTGACCAAGAAAAAGCTCTAAATGTTATATCAGTTGAAGAAGAGGTTGAATACCTCAAAAAGAAAGCTTTATCTGAATTTTCTATAGAATCCCTTCATGGAAAAATGACCCCCAAAGAAAAAGAAGAAATTATGAAAAGCTTTCAAGAAGGCGAAACGGATGTTTTAGTCTCAACATCCGTTGTGGAAGTTGGAGTAAACGTGACAAACGCCACCATCATAGTAATAGAAGGAGCGGAGAGGTTTGGTTTAGCTCAAATGCATCAACTCAGAGGAAGAGTTTTAAGAAGCTCTCACCAAGCATACTGTTATGTTTTATCCGATACAGAAAGTGAAAAAAGTATTAAAAGATTACAGGCTCTTAAAAAAGCAAAAAACGGTTTTGAACTTGCGGAATTTGACCTAGCTCAACGAGGAGCCGGAGAACTTTATGGAAAAAGACAGTGGGGAATTTCTGATACAGCTATGGAAGCACTTAAAAACTTAAAAATGGTTGAAATAGCCCGAAAAGAAGCACAAAAAATTATTGAAAAAGACGAAAGTATTAAAAACTATCCGGGACTAAAAAAACAGATAAAAGAAAAAATTCAAAAAATCCATTTTGAATAAAATAATATTTAGTGCGCGTGGCAGGACTCGAACCTACGACCACGGAGGTATAAGCTCCGCGCTCTACCAACTGAGCTACACGCGCAGTTTTTAATATTTATATAAATTTAAAAGAATATATAAAAAATATACTCTTTTATACTCTTACTGTAAAGGTAAGAGTATAAAAGAGTAATTAGATAAGATATTAATTTAAAACTTAAAATATTTTATTCTTCTTTTTTATCTTTGTTACCTTTTTCTATATCAATATTATAACGTTGAAGTATCTCTTCATACTCTGCCCTTTCTAACGTCTCAACTTCTATTAACCTTTCTGCTATTTCATCAAGTAACTCTTCATTTTCAGATATTATTTTTTCAACACGCTCTCTCTGTTCAGTGATTATTTTTGATATTTCTTTATCAATTAAATTAAGAGTTTCTTCAGAATGACTGGATCCACCGTAACCCCCTCTTTCCTGTTGAGCTATAACACTATCGGATTCCTCCATCGCAATAGGTCCTATCTTTTCAGACATTCCATACTTAGTAACCATACTTCTAGCCAATGATGTTGCTACTTGAAGATCATTAGTTGCTCCTGTTGTCAGATCATTAAATATCGCAAGTTCGGTAACATAACCCCCAAAAGAAACAGCAATATCATCTAGAAACTCTTTTTTAGAATGAAGTCTTCTATCTTCAACCGGAAGTTTGAGTGTATACCCTGCAGCTCTTCCTCTGGAAATTATAGATATCTTATGAACAGGATCAGCGTAAGGAAGAATAGAAGCAACTATCGCGTGACCAGCCTCATGATAAGCAGTTATTCTTTTTTCGTGTTCAGAAAGAACATGACTTCTTCTCTCCGGACCTAACATCACCTTTTCAATAGAACGTGCCATATCAAATTGGGTTACGGTTTTTCTGTTTTCCCTGGCAGCTAAAATAGCAGATTCATTAACTAAAGAATAAAGGTCTGCCCCTGAAAATCCGGAAGTTCTTTCTGAAATAACACGAAAATCAACATCTTCAGCTAAAGGAATTTTTCTGGAATGAACCTTTAGTATAGCTTCCCTGTCGCCTCTGTCAGGAAGATCTATGGTTACTCTTCTGTCAAACCTTCCCGGACGCAAAAGAGCCGGATCTAAAACATCTGGTCTATTGGTAGCTGCCATAATAATTATCTTTTCACTTGATTCAAAACCATCCATTTCAACCAATATCTGATTAAGAGTCTGTTCTCTTTCATCATTCCCCCCTCCTACACCGGTACCACGAACTCTTCCAATGGCATCAATTTCGTCTATAAAAATAATAGCCGGAGCTGACTGTTTAGCCATCTTGAAAAGATCTCTGGTTCTTGAAGCTCCGACTCCAACGAACATTTCAACAAATTCCGAACCGGAAATAGAAAAGAAAGAAACCCTTGCTTCTCCGGCTACACCTCTGGCTAAAAGAGTTTTTCCGGTTCCCGGAGCACCCATAAGAATTATTCCTTTTGGAATACGTGCACCGATATTAATGAATTTTTTAGGATTTTTAAGAAAATCAACAATTTCCATCAACTCCTCTTTAGCCTCTTTGGCTCCCGCTATATCTTCAAAAGTAACTCTTTTTCTTTTGTCATCGGGAGATATCATTCTTGCCTTAGACTGACCAAAAGTAAAGGCTTGCATTCCGGCACCCTTAGCTTGACGTAAAAGAAACCATAAAATCAAAAGAATCAAAAAAAGAGGAATAATAAAAGGACCTAATATCATTATCCAATAAGAAAAACCTTCCTGTCTTTTAGCCTCTATCTCAACAGCCCTCATCTCTTCAGAAGTTAAACCGTAACCAACCAAAGTTTCTATAAGAGAAGTTCTATCTTCTATACGAGTTTCTCTTTCAACATCATCTTTATAAAATATCTCAACATCCTGACCACGTACTATTACCCTTTCCACTTCCCCTTCACTTATATCACTAGCCAAACGAGAAAGAGATATTTCTTCTATTTCTTCTCTGTGTTCAAAAACTAAAGAATATATTAAAAGTATACCTAAAAATATTAATAAAACTGTAGCAAGATTATTCCAAAAAGAAGAGCTTTTGGAAGGAATATTTTTCATAAAAAGAAGATCTTTTTTATTTTTTTCATTACTGTTTTTATTTTGATCTTTTTCTGTTTTGTTATTTTCTGTTTTGTTGTTTTTCATAATATAAAATCCCTTTCAATCCAATTATAATAACCTAAAAATTAAAAAGAATAAAGTTAAAAAATTTAATAAATTACTCCATAATCTGTTATTATTATTTACATGAAGTTATTAAACAATAAAAAAGCACACTTAAATTATGAAATAATAGAAAAACTTGAAGCCGGTATAAAACTTTTTGGTTTTGAAGTTAAATCACTAAGAAATAAACATGGCTCTTTAAACGGATCATATATAACAACAAAAAAAGGAGAACTTTTTTTAATAAACTCATACATCCCTCCATATCAACCCACTAACACACCAACAGAATATGACCCATACAGACCAAGAAAACTATTACTTTCTAAAAAAGAACTCTTATCAATTGCTTCAAAAAAAGAGGAAAAAAGATTGACACTAATACCTTTATCATTGTATTCTAAAGGAAGGTTCATAAAAACAGAAATAGCTCTAGCCAGAGGAAAAAAGAAGAAAGATAAGCGTGAAGATATAAAAAAGAAAGATACTGAAAGAGATATAAACAGAGAACTTAAAGCTAAACTTAAGTAAAAGAACATTGAAAATATAAAAAATTGGGGATGATTGGCCTCGACAGTAAAGAAGCTGTCTTTATGTGCGTAACGGAGTATCCCGATATCTCCTAAATCTTTCGGGAAAAATAAGTGCAAACAATACAGCACAAAAAGCAAAAAGCATAGTATCTCCATACTTTGCTAACAACTTTGCTTTCGCCCACGCTTAAATAGCAAGGCGACATCTTACTACGTGATGCTCAATACCGTAGTTTAGGTGTTATAACCTTTGAGCTAGTGAAAACGTTTTCCTTGTCGTTTTCATGAAATCTAAAAGGAAAGTGTGTAATATTAATTTTGTCTTTCTTTTATTTACACATTCACCAAAGAAAGACTAGGTTACGTAAAGTCATACTGACCACTTTACTGCACGCGGGTTCGATTCCCGCCATCTCCACAAAATATAGTTTGCAAATTTTTATTTTCAGATGACCTTATATAGCCTGAAGTACATCAATTAATTTGCGATTGAAATAAACTTTTTGTTTCTTATAGATACCAAGACTCTCTATTATTTCCACTTTTTCAAGAATATTTATATATCTTTTTGTTGTTGCAAGTGGTATATTTGTTGCCCTATATACTAAAGGAGCTGTAAGATATGGATTAGAAAAACTATAATCAAGCACCTTAATTAAGTTAACATTTGCATTCTGTTCAGATGCTTTTTCTAGTGCAATTTTGTATATATTATCAATTTTCAAAACTAAGTCTAAAGACAATTCCGCCTGTACCTTAATTCCCCTCAAAAAAAAGAGAAGCCACTGATACCAATTTTCTTCTTTGTCGACCTTGGAAAGGGCGTCCATATATTGAGATTTATTGGCTTCAAAATAACCACTGGGATACAATATTGGAACCTCTAACAAACCTTCTTTAATAAGATAAAGTGTAATAAGAAGTCTGCCTACACGGCCATTTCCATCTTTAAATGGATGAATAGCTTCAAATCTATGATGAATAACACCGCAAGCAATAAGTGGATTAATTTTTCCACTATCTTGGATAAACTTTTCAAGCCCCTCCATTAATTTAGGGACATGTAATGACTCTGGAGGTAAATAACGAGCTTTACCTTTACCGGTTCCTAACTTACCGATCCATACTTCTTCTTTACGGTATTCACCAGGATTCTTATCTTTACCACGTACTCCAGTGAGAAGTGTTTTATGCATTTCTCTAATTGTCATTTCGTTAAGACCATATGTATTCAATACACTAAGACCTTTTCTCATTGCCTGTTCATAATTTAATATTTCCTGCGCGTCACTTCTTTTTTCAGTAGTCTGTTCAATCAAATTAATCTGATAAGCATCGGCGATAGAGGCCTGAGTGCCCTCTAGTTGAGAGCTGGACTCTGCTTCCTTTGCAAGAATTGGATTCATTAGAAGATCTGGGTTCTGTAACAACCTAGAAGTCTGCAACAAACTACCTACTGCCCCTTGAGTTTGAGCTAATTGGTTAGCTAACTCTTCATTATAAATATATTTTAAATCAGGCGGAAATTTGTATTTTAGTAATGAATTTTTCATTAGCTCAAATATAGCATTTTTTGAGCTAACTTGCAATTAATCGGCTCATTTTTAAGCCGGTTGTGAATATCAACTCAAATAAATTAATTAATGTAAGATACTTATTACATTTTGTTTGGTACACCACTTATTACCTTCTAACTACCATTATAATCAAACAAAATCTAAAACTTCCGGTAATGATTTACCAACCTAATGGTATTCCTAAAAATTATACAGATGATTTTTTAAGCGGTTTAATTTTTTATCTGTTA
>CAZLGQ010000027.1:0-7661 GCA_964559575.1 uncultured Candidatus Saccharibacteria bacterium
CTGTCGCATGGTATTTCCTTAATTAAGGATTCCCATGTTGAAGTGAACTTATGCAGATGGTTATATCAATCTAAAAATTCTTTTTTAGAGATCCGTACTCTTTAATAATGTTAACTGCATTAAGAAAATCATCGGGTAAAGGAGCTTTTATTATAATTTCTTCTCCTTTTAAATTTTTAAAACTGATCTTAAAGGAATGAAGAGCTGTTCTTTTAAAACCAAGAATTTTTTCATGATTTGGTGCATATAGTGAATCACTAACTATAGGATGATTAATTGCTTTCATATGAACTCTTATCTGGTGTGTTCTTCCTGTTAAAGGTTTTACTTCCAAAAAAGAAACTTCTTTATTTCTCATTAAAACCTCATACTCAGTTACAGCCTCTCTTAATTTCCCTCTAGCTCCTCGTTGAGCAGACCAAAGTTTAAAATTCTTGGAACTTTTACCTATAGACCTGTCTATTTGATCTTTGTCTTTTTTAACCTCTCCATAAACAAAACATAAATAAGTTTTCTCTATTGATCTGTTTTGAAAAGATGACTTTAAATATTCAAAAGAGTTGTTATTTCTTGCAACAAGAATAACTCCCGAGGTATCTTTGTCTAATCTGTGAACTACCCCCGGTCTATTTATTTCTTCGCCTGATCTTAAAACTAAAGACTCGCCAACTTTTTTGGATTCAGGATATTTATTTTCAATAAAATCAGTAAGATAAGGTCCCTTATTAACTCCATCCGGATGAATCATTAACCCCGAAGGTTTATTTATTGCAACAGTATCTTCATCTTCATATAGAATTTCCGGCTCTTTATTCATATTAAAAACTTGTTTATAAATTTTAAAACAAACTTGATAAATATCAAAAATTAGGTTATTTTAGATGTATTGGGCGCTTAGCTCAGTTGGCTAGAGCAATCCGTTTACACCGGATAGGTCGTAGGTTCAAGTCCTACAGCGACCACCAATTAAGTCTAATAAAAAAATATTTTAATGTCCTCCCGGTAGGAATCGAACCTACATTTAGGGCTTAGAAGGCCCTCGTTCTATCCATTGAACTACGGGAGGATACTATGAGTATTACAAAAACATTTAAAAATGACAAGTTTTTAAAGATAAAATGTTTTTAATTTATTCAAAAAACGATTCCGGAATTTCTGTTTCTTCTTTTTCTTCATCTACCGATTCAGTTTCTTCTTCATCTACATCTTTTTCTTCTGACTTATTTTTTTCTTTTAAAATATCTTGGATTTCAATTAACCTTTCTTCTTTTTCTTTAAAATACTTTTTAACCTTTTCCAATTCTTCTTTATTTTTATTTATATCAATTCCTTTATTCAAACTGTCTACATCTTCAGAAATTTCCTCCGATATAAATTCTTTTTCTTGAAAATAATTTTGATTTAAAAAGATGTATACATTAACAATAATCAAAACTATCAAAAACAAAAAAAACAGTACTGTCATAAAAACCCAGTCTTCTTTGGGTTGAGGTTTGGAACCAGTAAAAAACCTTTTAATATTACTGATCAAATTTTTAAAAGATTTTTTATAATTTAAAGCCATGATATTAATCTTTCATTAATACTTCTATCTTTAAAGATGAAGTCCATTCTCCTTCTTCTTCTCTTAAAATCAAATCTCTTACTGATATTCTATAAGGGCTGGATTCTATCATTGAAATAACCTTTTTTACACTAATTTCATCGCCCACAATTTCAATATCAGCAGTTAAAAATCTATACTCACTTCTTTCAGAACGATTTAGATTAGAAATATTCAAATAAACATTCGCTTGCTTTCCAAATGTTTCTATTTTTTCAATAAAACTAACTATTTCAGCTTCACTGTTAATAAGAAGAAGTTCTTTGATTCTATCTATATCTTTTTCACTATCTTCTACAAAAGATGATACTTTTCTTAATTCTATATGTTGGTCTTCATAAAAGGATATTTTACTTTCTAATCTATTTATCTCACTATTAAGAAAACTTAAATCCCATAAAAAGAATACATATAAAGCCCAAACAGCTATAGCTAAAATTATACTTGTTATTAAAATATATTTTAAGGACTTCATAAAACTAATTCAATGTACCTTTAATTTGCAAAGAAAAATTTAAATTTTTCTCTTGAGTAAAACTCTCTAAGGGAATATTAACTTCTTTTATATAACTTTCTTTTTTTAAATCCTCAGAAAAATTAAGTAATATTTCTCTATTTAAAACCTGACCAGCAACAGAAACTACCAGATCATCATTTCCATCTTCATTTCTATCTTTTTTAATTGCAAAACTTGTAATATTCATATTTTCAGGTTTTCTTTCTTTTAACATTTCTATAATATCAACAGTTGGAATATCTTTAGTATGAGGAATTAATAAATCAGTTAAATTAGATATATATCCTAACCGGTCAAATGTTTTAAAATCTTCAAGATTCTCTGTTACTTCTTTGGTTTCCTCTTTTTTTTCAACAAGATCTTGTTTCTCAAGATAAACAATTAAATATGTAGGTGCCAGTAAAAAAAATGAGATCAAACCTAAAATAAAGATAAAAATAAAAAAAACAGTCCAGCGACGAGTTTTATACTCTTTAATAAGATTACTTTTTTCTTCTTCAGTTAGAAAATTTAACATAACTGATTTCTTCTCTTAAACTCTTTTAAAGCAAGACCAACTGTAGGTCCAAATCTTAAAGATCTTGAGTGAGGAATATCCGGAACATGTTCGTTAAAGGTTGATATATTTTCCCAAACATTAGCTATATTAACCTCCATATCCAAACCGGAAGATATTACTTCTTTTTCAACACCATCACCAACCCTTTCTCCACATATTATAACAGTCTGTGGTTCTCCTGTTTTTTGTGATCCGTGAGAAAGCCAATAAGATCTAACTTTATCAACCTGTTCTTTAAGCCACAAAGAGGCTTTGTGAGGATCATTCTCAGACAGAGAATCTATTCCACTGTGTAGAGTAGAGGTAAATCTGGGAATGTTTCTACTAATTATTGATATATTTGTAGCTGCTTTTTGTATATGAACTATAATATGAGTTCTTGGGTCCTCAGCGTTTACTATAGCTCTTGATAAAGAGTAAGATTCTATTTCAAAAAACAAAGGTGTAAGATCTACTTTTTTTAAAACATCAATATAACCTTCGACTAATTTTTTAGGTAAAACCATAACAACCACCTCTTTTGCTTCTTTTTCTTTTTCACCTGTTTCAACATAATCAAAAACTACCTCATCAACCGCAAAAGGTACATTTTTCTCTAAAGTAAAAGCAACTTGATCTTCAGTTACCCCCTCTTCTTCTGGTGTTATATATGTTGTGTATATATACCCTTTTTCTTCAGGAAGAGATAGTAAAACATGCTTCGTATTAAATTCCTCTTTCATTTCTTTAAGAGCTGATATCAATTCCTTGTTTTTTTCTATTTCTCCAGCCTTAACAACTCCCGAGGAAAGATTTTTTTCCATATAACTTTTTAATTCTATGGATTTTTTTCCTTTTTTAAGTTCTAAAAATCTTAAAGATTCGTCTGAAACCGAAATTGAAGCCGCAGGCATAACGAGAAAAGAAGGAGTAGGAAAAGACTTTAAAGTAATAGAATGTATACTCATATATATCAAATATTATACATTATAATATTTAAGTTAAGTATCCCCAAAATTATATTTTTCCAAAAATCTTTGAAGGATTATAGCAGCTGCTGATGCATCCACATTATTATTTACTCCTTGTATTTTAAAAGCTTCTACTGTAGTAAAAAATTCAGATTCTAAATAAATAGAAGTATTTATTTTATTTTCTAACTTTTCTTTAAAGATCTTTATATCTTTCATTATTGGATTATCTTCACCTTTAAGAGTTTGCGATCTACCTAAAACAATATTATCAACCTTTTCTTTTTTATATATTTTTAAGATCTCTTCTATTAGATCCTTACTGTTAAACAGTGTTTTATAAGGAAAAGCTAAAGTCCCACTCTCATCAGAAAGAGCTAATCCTACTCTTTTTTTTCCATAATCTATTCCTAAAAAACGCATATCTTTTATTATGGTAGCTTACTATTATTTTTTTTGATAGTATATAGTTCGTACATAAAGGAGGGGTGCGCCGAATTGGTAAGGCAGCGGTCTTGAAAACCGCCGGGAGCAATCCCTTGCAGGTTCGAGTCCTGTCCCCTCCGCCAAAAATAACTTACTATTCTAAAAAGGTTTTTTTGATATTAAAGTTTATCTTAAAAAATTAAGAATGAAACATTTTTTAAGATTTTAAACTGTTCTTTTTATTTTATTTTTAGTAAAATAAAAAGAATATGAGTGAAAACGAAAACTATTTCACAAACAACGAAAGCAATGTTTTAGAGTGGAAAACCCCTGAATACCCCTTTAAAGAAAAAAGTAGAGAATGGTATATTTCTTTAGTTGTTATAGGTATAGGGTTTGTTATAGGTGCAATAATGTTGGAAAACTATATATTTGCTATTTTATCCATTGTGGCAGTATTATCAATATTTATTATAACCAGTAATCCACCTAAAGAAGTTTTGGTTTCTATTTCAAAAAAAGGTGTAAGTATAGGTTCAAAAGAATATCATTATTCAAAAATTGAAAGTTTTTGGGTTAATGAACTGGAAGAACCTCCCAGACTTTTAATAAAAACTAGAGATCCTTTATCTTCTTTAATAAGTATTCAAATAATAGGAGTAGATGAAGACGATGTTAGAATAAAAATGATCAGATATGTTGAAGAAGAAGAAATGTATGAACCTGTAATTCAACGTTTAATGGAACATTTGGGAATCTAAATATTGCCCATCAATCAATAAGTAGTTATACTGCCTTTAAAGTTTTAAATAAATTTGTAAAAAGCTCCCGTAGTTTAACGGATAAAACGTCGGTTTGCGGAACCGGTGATCTAGGTTCGATTCCTGGCGGGAGCGCAAGATGTAAGTTTTTATTAAAACTTAATAATAAAATCCTTTTCACCTTTAGGTTCCTCCCATTTTATATCAACACTATCAACCCTGGCTTTGGGAGATCCTTCTTTTAAAAACTCTATTAATTTATCAAGATTTTTTTTATAACCTTCTGCAACAACTTCAACGCATCCATCATCTGTATTTCTAACCCATCCAAAAATATTAAGATCATTGGCTTCTTTTAAGGTAAAATCTCTAAAAAAAACACCCTGAACCTTACCAGAGATCCGGGCTTTAAAACGACAGATGTCTTTTTTTTGAAATTCAAAGTTATTCATCAAAAATAACCTTATTTTTGAGATCTTTTAAGAAAAGAATTTATTCTTGATTTTTTTCTAGAAGCTGTATTTTTCTTTATCACTCCGCGTTTTTCAGCTTTATCTATAGCTTTATAAACTGAAGGTATTTTTTCTTCAGCTTCAGAAAATTTTTCCATCTTTACCAATTCTTTAAAGTTTTTAACAGCTTTTTTCATAGCAACCTTTCTTCGCAAATTAAAAACGGCCTTCTTTTTAGAAGATCTCAAAGCTTTTTCAGCACCTTTTGTATTTGGCATAACGCGATTATAATAACTTAGAATTTAATAAAAATCAATACCAAACAACCTTGCTTTTCTTTAATATTTAAATTTAAATTATATAACTTTTATAAATATTTAAATTATTAACAAAAAACTTTTTAGTCTATTTAAAAAAACAGATTACTTCCTAGTAATAAAGTTTTGGGTTAAAATTAAGTTATAAACATGATAAGTCAAATTTCCGGTAAAATTTCATACAAAGAAGATTCTTGGATAATATTAAAAGCTAATAATGTTGGTTATAAGGTTTTTCTAGAAAAAGAAACCTTGAGTCTAATTAAGGAAGGAGAAGATCTTTCGGTGTGGACTCATCTTTCAGTTAAAGAGAGATCTTTTGATCTTTATGGTTTTGAAACTATGGAAAAATTATCTTTATTTGAACTTTTAATATCAGTTTCAGGAATAGGTCCAAAATCCGCTATGTCTATTTTAGATGCTGCCTCCCCTACAGTATTACGAAAAGCTGTTACAACAGGAGAAACTGAAACTTTAACCGAAATTGCCGGAATAGGAAAAAGATTTGCCAAAAAAATAGTTTTAGAACTAAATGGAAAACTGGAACCGGATACGGATGAGAGTACAGAAACAAGTAAAATTGATGTAGAAATATACGAAGCTTTAATTAATATGGGCTACTCTTCAAAAGAAGCCAGAAATGCAATAACTAAAATCTCAAACAGTGACGAAGATCCTCAAAAACGCTTAAAAGAAGCTTTAAAAAACTTAAATTAAAATGCTTTATTTTTTAAGATCTTTAGTTCCCCAAAAAATCTTAAACCTAATTCGTCCGGTTTATCATTTTTTATTATCTTTTTTAGGAGCGATATATTACAGATTTCCATCAAAAAAAATATTTATTATTGGAGTAACCGGAACCAAAGGAAAATCTACCACTGTTGAATTAATAAATTCAACACTTAAAACAGCGGGGTTTAAAACTGCAACAACAAGCACTATTAAATTTTCAATAGGAAACAAGATCAAGGAAAATAAATATAAAATGACAATGCCGGGAAGGTTTTTTATGCAAAAGTTTTTATCAGAAGCAGTAAAAGAAGGTTGTACTCACGCTGTTTTAGAAATGACATCAGAAGGAGCCAAACAGTACAGACATGCTTTTATTTATATGGATGTTTTAATATTTTTAAATCTCTCACCGGAACATATAGAATCACATGGATCTTATGAAAAATATAAACAAGCTAAACTTTCTTTAGCCAAATCCTTAGAAAGATCTCCTAAACCAGAAAAAACCATTATAGCCAATGCTGACGATAAAGAATATAGAGATTTTATTTCAATTAATGTTCCAAATAAAAAAACTTTTTCCTTAAATAATCTTGAAAAATTAAATGATACAGAAGAAGGTCTTTCTTTTTTATATAAAAAAGACCACATTGTTTCATCTCTAAGAGGTGTTTTTAATGCATCTAACATATCTGCTGTTTTATCTTTATCTGAGGTTTTAAACATTCCCATTTCAACAACAAAACGCGCCATAGCACTAACTGAAAAAGTAGAAGGTCGTGTAGAAGAAGTTAAAATATCTAAAGATCAACCTTTTAGGGTTTATGTAGACTACGCTCATACCCCTGATTCACTAAAAAATTTATACAGTGCATTTAAAAACAAAAAGATCTGTATTCTAGGAAGCGCCGGGGGTGGAAGAGATATTTGGAAAAGACCGGAAATGGGCAGTATAGCGGAAAGTTATTGTGATCATATTATTTTAACAGATGAAGATCCTTACGATGAAGATCCGGAGAAGATATTAATGGATATAAAAAAAGGTATAAAAAATAAAGAAACGGAAATTATTTTAAACAGAAGAGAAGCTATAAAAAGATCTTTCCAAAAGGCTTTAGAGGAATCAAAAAAAGGAGAAGATGTTTCGGTACTTATAACAGGTAAAGGAACAGATCCATACATAATGGGACCAAAAGGGAAAAAAGAACCTTGGAGTGATATAAGGGTATCTATAGAAGAATTAAAAAAAGTTTTGTAATTTTTTTAATTCTTTTAATATTTCCATAACATAAATACTAAATACTTAACATGCCGGAATTACCTGAAGTTCAAACTACTGTTAAC
>CAZLGQ010000028.1:0-7518 GCA_964559575.1 uncultured Candidatus Saccharibacteria bacterium
CAATAAAGTTACTAAAACCCAGGGAAAAAAGTGCCAACGGTACCACAACAACCAAAGCTGAAGATATCGGTCTTGAAAGTCTGTAATCACGGTTGAAGATGTCCTGTTGAGCCAGAGCTATGGTCAAGAAACTGGTCGCAACAGTAAAGAAAGCAAAAACATTACCAAGGATCACCATATGTGGCCCTATAACCTCACCCAGACTCACCGTCGCTATCTGGCTTGTTTCCGGACCGGTTATTCCAACCACCAAAAAAGCAAAAAAGAAATATATAACGGGAGGGATCACCCCTCCCCAAATCAAAACCGACCTAAAGACATCCTCCCTTCCGGCACGCTTAACCACTCTCCAGGCCGCCGGAACTGAGACCAACCCGGCACAAGCGAACATTATGACACCGAAAGGAAGGAACATCTCCGAACCACTAAACCCTCCCAAAAAAGAAAGCTTAATATCCGGTGCCGAGTAAGCGCCGATAACAACCATTATAAAAAAGACAGTGACTATCATCAAAAGCTCGGAACGTTTAACCACATCAATTCCGTAAACGACCAGTATGGAAAAAAGAAGATAGAAAGCTAAAGACCAAGTAAGAGGGTTTCCTCCAAGGAGAGCGGCCAGTATATCTCCTTGACTCACCATATATGCAAGAAGGGTCCCGAAAATACTGGATATAAGAACAAATCCCTGCAGATGTTGAAAGAAACTCCCGAGGTATTTCTTCGTATATCCGGTAAGTTGATACACTTCCTTGGTTCTCATCATAACCTCCCCGAGCATCAGTCGTACAAAAAACAAAGCAGAACCTACAAGGATCAAAACCAAAGTAGCGGTAATAAAACCATTTTCAGCAAAGACATAAGGAACTCCTATTATCCCGGCTCCGATTATTGTCCCCACTACAACTGCAACTCCTTCCCAAAAAGGCATTCTTTTTTCCATTGAATTAAATTTTAACACAGTATTTATTTAACTCTACTGGTGATAAAGTTTAAATTAGGATAAAATGTTGCCTTATTAAAAAAATATGATATATTAATCCTACAATGGAATCTCTGGGAAACTTTTTACCATACATACAGATATTACTTTCGGTGCTTTTAGTAGCCTCGATATTAATGCAAAGATCAGATGCCGGTATAGGTGGAGCTTTTGGAGGTGGTGATGCCCCTAGTTCAAATTTTCACACCAAAAGAGGAGGAGAAAAAATGCTTTTTAACACAACAATTATTTTAGCTTTAATTTTTGTCCTATCAGCCTTTGCTACACTCTTGATCTAAATTTGAAATAAATTGAAATTTTTCAAACATATTTTTATTTATTAAAATCTTAATATTGTAATAGAAACAAAAACTTATTTAATCTTTTATGGATGAACTATCTTTTAATTACGAAAAAAGTAATTTGAAAAACAAAAAATACTATATTCCGGGTTTAAGTAAATTAGAAAAAATAATAAAAGAAATGTCTCTAACTGAGAAATTTATTTTTTTTGTTCTTTTTAGTTTAACTACTATTGGATCAGGTCTTCTTTTATGGAACGCTCAGTCATCAATGCTTGTTACTGTTCCGGCGTATGACGGAGTACTAAAAGAAGGAATGGTTGGAACTCCCGGACCAATAAACCCCATACTAGCCTCTTCAGTTCCTGACAGAACACTAACAAAACTAATCTACTCCGGTTTAATGAAAGATACACCTGAAGGAAAACTAAAAAATGATCTAAGTGAAGAGTATGAGATCTTAGAAAACGGCAAGGAATATATATTTAAAATAAGGAAAGATGCTACTTTTCACGATGGAAAACCTTTAACCGCAGAAGATGTAGTATTTACCATAGAAAAGATAAAAAATCCTGCTGTAAGAAGCACCTTAGCGGCTGACTGGATCGGAATTGAAGTTGAAAAAATAGATTCTCACACAGTTAAATTCATTCTTTCAGAACCCCGATCAGGATTTCTAGAATTAACTACAGTTGGAATTCTACCAAAACATTTGTGGGATTCTGTAGATGCTAATCGTTTTGCTTTCAGTTCTTTAAATATAGAGCCTACGGGGTCAGGACCGTATCAAATTTCTTCTGTTTCTTTAGAAGAAAATAGTCTAATAAAATACAAATTAAGATCATTTAAAAATTATATCAAAGGAGAACCTTACATAACCAACATCGTCTTTTCTTTCTTTCACGAAGAAAGAAAAGCATGGGAAGCACTGCAACAGGGAGATATAGATGCACTGGCAGGATTTTCTCCTCAACGCACTGAAACAGCAAACAGAACAGATATTGACATAAAAACAACCCCTCTTCCCAGAGTATTTGCCATATTTATTAATCAAAACAACAACGAAGCACTGGCAGATACAGATGTAAGGCGTGCTTTATCTAAATCAATAAACAGAGAAGAAATTCTTTCAAAAACAATAAATGGAAAAGGTGTGGCTATAGATGGACCTCTTCCACCAAATGCTTTTGGAAACAGTAAAGAAAAAGAAGAAGAAAACGACATAAAAACACCGGAAGAAATATTAAATAATGCAGGATGGAAATATAATGAGGAATTAAATAAATTTACAGACAGCGAAGACTCGGTTTTGTCAGTAGAATTATCAACAGTAAATAACAGCGACTTACAAAAAGCTGCTGAAATAGTAAAAACAAACTGGGAAAATTTAGGAGTAGAAACAAACATATCTTTATACGGAAACAGTGAACTTAATCAAAACATCTTAAGACCAAGAGATTTTGAAGGTTTACTTTTTGGATATATTCTAGATAGAAATTTTGATCTTTTTCCTTTTTGGCACTCTTCTGAAAGAAATGATCCCGGTATGAATCTTTCAGCTTATACCAATCTAACTGTAGATGATTTACTTGAAAGTTATCAAGAAGAAGATGATAAAGAAAAAAAATATACCTTACTTAAAAAAATAGAAGATAATATAAAATCAGATATGCCTGCTATTTTCCTTTATTCTCCACACTTTTTATACGCCACTCCTAAAAAGGTACAGAATATAGATATTGGACACATGACCGCCCCTGAAGACCGTTTCCTAAATATTCATAATTGGTTTATGGAAACTGATGAAATATGGAAATTTCTTCTCGATCAATAATTATTATTTAAAAAATTAGTAAAGAAACAATTTAACAGAAATAAAAAATATGAATCAACAACAACAGCAACGGATACGAGCGTATTCTCCTTTAAGTCCGAATTCGCAAAACACACAAAACGCTAACAAAACAAATCTTAAAAAAACCGATAGAAATAAAAGAAATTCTGGGAAAAAAACCAAAAATAAAAATTCTTATAAAAATAATTCAAAAGATACTCAAACAAAAAATATTTCTAAAAGTTTACCTCCTATAAATGACTCTATAAGAGTAATCCCCTTGGGAGGAATAGGAGAAGTTGGAAGAAATATGACCGTAGTTGAATACGGAGATGATATAATAATACTAGATGTAGGTTTTAAATTCCGTGATGAAGAAACACCCGGAATAGATTTTCTTTTACCTAATATTAAGTACTTAGAAGAAAACAAAGATAAAATAAAAGCCATATTTATAACTCACGGTCATTTAGATCATATAGGGGCTATTCCTTATCTAATTAAAAAATTAGATAATCCTCCAATATACTCTCGTTCCCTTACAACAGTAATGATCCAAAAAAGACAAGAAGAATTTCCTGATAATCCCAAACTTGATATTCACACCGTTGAAGAAGAGGACATTATTAAAGCCGGAAACTTAAGGATTCGCTTTTTTTCTGTTACTCACACTATACCCGACTCTATGGGTGTAATAATTGAAACCCCTTATGGTGATATTGTAGACACAGGTGATATCAAATTAGATCATGTTAATGGTGTTCCTACAGAAAAAGAAGAAAAAAATTATGGTATTTTAAAAGACCGTAATGTTCTTCTTTTAATGGCAGACTCAACAAATATAGAAAATCCGGGTTTTTCAACACCGGAATGGTTAGTTCATGAAAGCCTTGAGGAAATAATAAAAGATGTTAAAGGGCGTTTAATTATCGGAACTTTCGCCTCTCAAATAGAGCGTATCGTTAAAATAATGGAAATAGCTGAACACCATGGAAAAAAGGTAGTTGTTGAAGGAAGAAGTATGAAAAACAACATTGAAATAATTAGAAAGGTTGGAGTTTTAAATATAGACAAAAAAACCATAATCACTGCGGATAATATGCACTCCTACCCTCCTGATAAAATAGTAGTACTGGCAACAGGGGCGCAAGGAGATGATTTTGCAGCACTGATGAGAATGTCTAATAAAACTCATAAACATTTTTCTATAAATAAAAATGATACCATTTTACTATCTTCTTCAGTTATACCGGGAAATGAAAGTGCGGTTGCAAGATTAAAAGACAATCTCTCAAAACAAGGAGCACAAATAATTCACTACAGATCAGCAGATGATTTTCATGTTCACTCAACCGGTCACGGGTATCGTGGAGAAATAGAATGGATACATAAAAAAATTAAACCTAAATTCTTTATCCCCATTCACGGACATCATCACATGTTACGAATACACAAAGAAGTTGCTATAGATACAGGTACTCCAGAAGAAAGTATTATAGTCCCCGAAAACGGAACAGTTATAGAAATAAGAGACAAAGGGGGAAAAATAGTAACTCTTGATAAAAATGTTGCAGAAACAGATATGATCGTTGATGGTTTTACTATAGGAGAAATGCAAGACGTGGTGATACGTGATAGAAAAATGCTATCGGAAGAAGGCATGTTCATTGTAATAGCCAGTATAAATCCTAAAACCGGAAAACTTAAAAAATCTCCAGACATCATATCAAGAGGTTTTGTCTACTTAAGAGAGTCTCAAGATCTTCTTCAACAGACCAGACTTATAATAAAAAAGACGGTTGAAGATAATACCAAAGGAATGAATCCCATAGATTTTGACTATATTAAAGAAAAAGTTTCTGAAAGTGTTAGTAGTTTTCTACTTCAAAAAACCGCCAAAAGACCGATAGTTATTCCGGTAATACTAAGTTAATAAAAACCCGCTGATATTAGCGGGTTTTTATTAGAAATAATTTGATTTTATTATTTTTTCTTAGATACGGATTTTTTAGCGGGAGTCTTCTTTTTGGTAGAAGTTTTCTTAGCAGGAGCTTTCTTTTTAGCAGGTGCCTTCTTTTTGCTAGCGGTAGCTCCTTGAATTTCTTTTTTAACATTCTTCCAATGTTTTTTCATATCATTTACTAAATTTTCAACATCTTCAGGATCAATGGATTTGAGTTTTTTATACTGAGCTCCCACTTCATCTATAACTTTATTATAAACCTCTTCATTTACTTCCTTTAAATTCTCAAGTTTTTTCATTACATCTCCTTTCATTTTAACCACCCAGCTTTTTATTTTTTTACGTCTCTTTGCTCCCTCTTTAGTTCCATACAAAAAATAAGTACCAGCTGCTCCGGCGGCCAAAGCACCTAAACCAGCACCCCATGCTAAACGACTTTTACTATCACCACTACTCTTCTTTTTATTTTCTTTATTTACTTTTTTTGTCATATGTTTTTTTCTTTTTTTTACTATTAAAAAACTTTGGTATTTTCTTAATTGTAAGAAAACTTAAAAAAAAAGTAAATAACCTCCAAAATTTCTCAGCATCCTTCCTAACAGTTTCATGAGCCTGACTAATACTATCTAATATTCCTTCACTTTCATTTTTAGCATATTCAGACAAACTATTAACATCTTTTTTAAGTTTACCTGCTTCTTCTCGAACAGACCCTCTAAGATCAGAAATATCCTTTACCACATTTTCACTTTCTTTTTTTACCAATTTTGAAATATGAAATATATTTTTTAATATAAGTATTAAATAAATAAGTAAAACAATAAAAAATATAACCGCAATGGTAGTAACAAAAAAGAATATATCCGCTTTTAAAAGTGTTTCCATAAATTTATATTACTGTTAATATTATAATATATAAATTAGTAAATTTAAATATTAATTATCAATAATATAACATAAATAAATATGAACTTTACCAGCATTGCTATTACATTAGTTTCTTTTGCTGTTTTAATATATATAGGACAGTGGGTTATATATTCATTAGTAACAATAGCTAGATACTTCAAATTCAAAGAATTTGTTGTGGCATTTTTTACAGTTTCCATAGGAGCTGTTTTACCTGAATTTTTTGTTGGAGTATCCGCAGCATTAAGAGGAATTCCGGAGATCTCTTTAGGAACAGTGGTTGGTGAAAACTTATTTTTAATAACAGTTACCATAGCTCTGGCAACTTTTTTCAGTGCTCAAGGTTTAACTGTGGATAGTAAAACTGTAAGAGGTGGGGTTATATTTACCGTTCTTGTGGCCATCCTACCTCTTCTTCTTATATTAAATGGGGAGCTTTCAAGAATGGATGGAATTATTCTTTTACTGTGTTTTGGCTTTTTTGTTTTTTGGCTGTTTTCTAAAAAAGAAAGGTTTATTAAAACATATGAAGAAGATATTCCTGAAATAGAAAATTTGACCAAAAAAACCGCCATCAAAAGTATGTTTATAGCAATAGGTGGAATTCTTGCTATTGTTATAAGTGTTGATCTTCTTTTAAAAGAATTTCTTAATTTTTCTCAAGAGTTAGGTATTCCACTTGCCGTATTAGGTATTTTTGTTATTGCTATAGGAACAGCCCTACCGGAGACATACTTTGCTGTTGATCTGGCACGCAGAGGAAATACCTGGATGGTTTTAGGAGGTATACTGGGAGGAATAGCTATAGCTTCAACTCTTGTCTTGGGTACTGTTGCTATAATAGAGCCCATTGTTTTAACAGATCTTAATATATCATCTTTAATACTTGCCAGAATATTTTTAACAATTGGAGCAATACTACTACTTGTATTTGTGACAACAGGACAAACCATAACCAAAAAAGAAGGCGCTATCTTACTTGCGGTTTACATTTCATTTCTTCTTGCCGAGATAATTATTATATAAAATTATATTCCTTCAGGAGCTTCTATTAAAGAAACTTCAACTAAAAACTCTTCTTCGTCTCTTAAAACTTTTAACTCTATAGTTTCTCCAACCTCTTTATATCTTATCCTTTTTGCAAAATCTCTTCTTTCTTTAATTTCCTCTCCATCAACTTCGGTTATAATATCACCCTTTTTTAATCCAACCTCTTCAGCGGGAGTCCCTGGACTAACCGCAGGTTCATCACTTCTTCCTTCTACAAGTAAAATACCATAATCAACAGGTAAATTTTTCTGCATTTTTAAAGAGGAATTTATTTCAACATAACGAATTCCTAAAAATGGTCTTATTATACGACCTTCATCTTCAACCGAAGAAACTATTGGCTTTACAATATTAGAAGGAACTGCAAAACCTATATTTTGAGAACCTACAGCTAAAGCGGAATTAACTCCTATAACCTTTCCTTTTATATCCATCAAAGGACCTCCGGAATTACCGGGATTAATAGCAGCATCTGTTT
>CAZLGQ010000029.1:0-7312 GCA_964559575.1 uncultured Candidatus Saccharibacteria bacterium
AAAGATGATAAGTATTAGCTAAAACAACCTGAGCTCCAACACTCTCTAACATTTCAGAAGTTAAAGATTTAACTGTTGCTTTTGTTCCAACTGGTATAAAAACCGGTGTCTTAATAACTCCATGAGTAGTAAAAAACTCACCGGCTCTAGCCATTGAATTTTTATCTTTAGCTTTAATATCAAATGAAAAATTAGAATTCATTTTTTATAAAATTAATTAAAATTTATGTTATTATATTCACCATACTAGCAAAATTAAAAAATAATTGATATGTCTCAAGAAAAATCAAACTACCCCGTCACTCCGCACACATTGGAAACAATGAGTAAAGAAGCAGAAGAGAGAATAAGTATAATAAATAAAGAGTTCAAAGAAGGTTTTGATTTTTTAACCAAACATCCTTCCTCAATAACTGTATTTGGTTCATCAAACTTTACCGAAGAAAATTTCTATTATCAAAAAGCCAGAGAACTTACTCAAAGTATAGTTAAAGAAATCGGTTTTTCAGTGATAACCGGAGGTGGTCCGGGAATAATGGAAGCTGCAAATCGTGGAGCATACGAAGCAGGAGGAAACTCTATAGGATTTGGGATCAAACTCCCTAAAGAACAAAAAACTAATAAATATGTTACTGATTCACTAAATTTTCACTACTTTTTTAGTCGTAAAGTATGTCTTTCTTTTTCAGCAGAAGCTTTTGTGTATTTTCCAGGTGGATTTGGAACACTAGATGAATTTTTTGAAATAATAACTCTAGTACAAACAAAAAAACTTTATCACCTTCCAATATTTCTTTTTGGAGAAGATTACTGGAAACCTCTAGATAGTTTCTTTAAAGAAAAACTTCTTGATTACAAAACCATAGAAGAAGAAGATAGAGAACTATATACTATAACAGATGATATAAATAGTATAGTTAACACTATCAAGAACGATTCCAAAATAATCGCAGGTGTTAGAAGACGCAAAAACCAAAAAAAAGAGAACGAATAATAAAAATTACTTTTTACCTCTTTTTAGTATCTTATTAGCCTCTTCATCAGTTGGCACTACCTTTTTTTCATCAAAAAAAGAGTTTATTTTTTTAATTAACTCTAGTTGATGTTCTTTGGTATAATTTCCGGTAAAAACTTTATCTATCTTTTCTTTTATTTTTTCAGGTAAAATATCTAAAACTTCCCTTTCCATAAAATCAGAAGTAAAAATAAAAATAGATTCTGCTTTTTCCACCAAGTCTTCTTTTTCTTTTATATCTTTATTTAGTTTTAACAAAAAATCTTTAACAGCTTTTTCACGAACTTTCTGTTGTTTATCTTCAAAAGCAACACCGTGATGTACCATATTAGGACGTTTAGCTCTAAAAACCCCGGGCTTATCACGATCTTCTTTTTGATCAGAAACTATTTCCATATTTTTTTCTATCTTTCCATTTTCTACCCAGTACAAAACAGCATCCTGAGTAGCAGTGACAAGTATCAAGGTTGGCCTATCATTAAATTGAAAATATTGTGATGGTATTTTCATAATAATAAATAATTTAAAACTTATAACTTAATTTTATCATGAATAAAAAATGATCCAAAATATAAAAACCGTGTAAATAAACACGGTTTTTATGTTTAACTAGATAACTAAATTATTCCATTTCCTCTGTTGTTATACCGTCAAAATGCTCTTCATATTCATCTTCTTTGGTTTTTTGAACAACTCCATCCTTATGTTCAGGTGGAGTATAAATAGTATATAACTTCAACGGCTTATCTCCAGTATTTATAACATTATGCCAAACACCGGCCGGAATAACTACAGCCCAATCATCTTCTACTTCTCTCTCATCTGTTTTATTTAGAACAACTTTAGCCTTTCCTTTTTCCACTCTTATAAACTGATCCAGTTCATGAATCTCCTCTCCTATTTCATCTCCCGGCTCTATACTCATAACCACAAGTTGACTATGTTTACTTGTATAAAGAACTCTACGATAATCATTATTCTCTTTTGTTTCATCTTCTATATTTACAAAATATCCTTTCATATTAATTTTATTAATTTATAATTATTTTTACTTTATGTATTATAACATAAAGTAAAATTCAAACTAAAAACCCCTTCTTTACCTAAAAAGAAGGGGTTTTTAAAAATACAAATAAATTACGGTTGCAAAACCTCTTCTGTTTCTCCTTCAACACTTATAACAACTTCATCAATTGAATCAAACTGTTTTAAAGTTTCTTTTATCTGACCTCTTATAGCCATAACAGTAGCTGAACCGGCAATATTTTCATCAAGATCAGAACTAAAATCCACATAAGCTACCCCCTCTTCTATTGAAAGACTATTGATCTCCACCTCTTCATTTATAGCAGAACTATAACCCATATCTCTCTCTTCCTCATAAGGACCTTCTAAAAGAGCTTCCAGTGTGGCAAGTTCAACTCCCTCAACAGAAACGGTTCTTTCAACGGCGGTAAGTCCTTCCTGGCCGTCTTCAACAGTCATAAAATAGACAGAAACTGTTTCTTCACCATCTTCAGCAACAGGCTCTTCCTCTTCTTCTATCATCTGACCGTCTAATTCTGAAAAAACATCATCTGTAATCGCACTAATCACCTCTCCTTCTTTAACTGTTACAACTGTTGTATGTGGAGTTATTACCTGTGCTACAGGCTCATCCTCTCTGTCACCATAACCGGCAGCTGAAGATTCAAAATTAAAAGTAAACTCAAAAGTTCCACTATCAACCTCCTCTTCCTCAATCAACTCAAGACCAGAACCGTCAAAAACATAAGTTGGAGCTTCAGTTTCCATCCAATTAGTAGCTATATCTCTTGAATCTTCAATGTTATGATCAGCATATTCTCTATCAGCTTGACCAAAAACCATTAAACCAAGAACTATACCCACTATCGCAATTAATACTAATATAATTAAATTTCTCATATGTATAATTAATTTTAACTAATAAACTATATTTATAATTTTAAATAAATATTTAAAAACTTAAATTTTATTTACCTTTATTATAATTTTAAAAAATAAAATTGCAACTAAATATAATTGTAAATCTATTTTACAAAGACAAAAGTAAAGTGGCTATGAAAAAATAAATAAAAATAGTAACTATATCTATTATTATTGTAGCAAAAGGACCGCTACCAACAGCTGGATCCTTTCTAAAATACCTAAGAAGTAAGGTCATCAAAAGAGCGACAAAAACCGCAACTAACACGGCAAAAAATAAAGCAGTACCAAGAACTATAGACAAAACAAGGTCCGAAAACCAAGCTAAACTAACCGCCATTAATACTAAACCTAAAACGAAAGCTATTAAAGTCCCCAATTTTAATTCACGAAAAACATATTTTTTAATTGAAAAATGATGATCCAAAGACATTGCACGAATAAAAATAGTAAGAGTTTGACTTGCAACAGCATCACTCATATAAACAACCAAAGGTAAGAAAAATGCTAATATTATATGATTTTTTAATATCTCTTCAAAACCTTCCACTAATAATGCAGCTAAAAATCCACCCGCCAAACCTACTAACAGCCAAGGTAACCTAGCCAAAAACAAAACCTCCAAACGATCTTTCAAAATAGAATTTGCTGAATAAATTTTTTGAACTCCACCTAAATAAAGAAGGTCTTCACTATGTTCTTCTGAAAGTACCTCCAAAATAGTATCAGAAGTTATAACCCCCAAAAAAGTACCGTCTTTTTCAAGAACAGGTATAGCTCTTATACCATTTTGTACTGCTTTGATTGCAGATGTCTCTTGATCAGTATCAGAAGAAACCCAAATAATATCACTAACCATTATATCTTCCGCTTTAGCAGAAACCGGAGAAGAAAAGATCCCACGCATTGAAAAAACACCTTTTATTTTTCTGGTTTTATCTAAAACATAGACATACTGAAGCATTTTATAAGAATCAACTTTTTCACGGATACGTTTTTCTATTTCCTCAACTGTCTCAGAAGGATCAACTGTTATAACTTTTGCTGTAGCTATTGCTCCTGCTGATTCTTTTAAATAGGTTTTACTCATCTTTAACTTTTCTATTTTAAATAAAAAAATTACTTATTATATGTATAAATAGTACGAGTAGGATATGCAAAACTTACTCCTTCTTTTTCAACTGCCTCTTTGATCTTTATGTTTATTTCCTGTTGAGTATCCATGTAATCATTATATTCAGGAGAAAGTAAGTAATAGACAATCTCAAACACTAAAGCTGAATCATCAAAACGATGAAAATGAGCCCTATCAAACCTTGCCATTTCTACTGAATCTATGATCTTTTCAATTTTTGATGGAATTTTTTTAAGAACTTTATTTGAAGTTTCATAAGTAACACCAAAATTAAACACAACTCTTCTTTCTTTTAGTTTTTTAAAATTCTGAACTCTAACAGATGTTAATTCTTGATTAGATATAACTATCTCTTCACCTTGAAGAGCAGTTAATCTGGTTGTTTTAACCCCAATATACTGAACAACACCCATATGCTCACCTACCATAACAAAATCTCCAACTTCAAACGGTTTATCAAAATATATAGCAAAAGAACTAAAAAGATCGTTTAATATATTTTGTACTGCCAAAGCAATAGCTATACCCCCAACACCAAGAGCTCCGACCAAAGATGTAATATTTACTCCCATATTTGAAAGAACAAAAAGCAAAATAATAACCCAAACCGCACCCTTTAAAATATTTCCAAATAAACGAATAGCGGACTGTGTATTTGGTTCTTCCTCAGAAGATATTTTCTTTTTAATTACATAGTCTATTAGTATAGAAAGTGCAACGATAACTTGATAACCTACCCATATTATTAGAATATAATTAATAAAATTAGATACATTATTAGCTATATCTATAAAAAACAGAGAAAAATAAATTGACAAAAAAACATAAAAAGGAGGTCTCAGTGAACGTATTATTTCTATAAAAGTATTATCAAGATCCGTTTCAGTGGAATCTGCTAACTTTTTTAACTTCTTCAAAATAACCTCCCTAAATATCTTAAAAACAATTAAAGCTAAAATAAAAATTGAAAAAGCGATCAGATAATCCATAAGAGCATTACCTAGAAATGTTTTTTCTAATACTTCATAAATATCTACCATAAAAATAAAAATAATTTTTTAATAAACTTCTAAAAGACCACCTATTCTTCAAACTCCTTAATAAGATCTTCCATCTTCTTCAAAGAATTTTTAAGTTTATCTTCTTCCTTAAGAAGGTTCCTATATTTATTTTCTAAAGATAACATTTCTTTATCTACTTCTTTAAAATTATCATTTAAATTCCATTTTTCTTGATCTAAAGACCTTCTTTGCTGTTCCGCATCCCAACGTTTTTTCTCTATTTTATGTAACACCACAGGATCCTCAGCTTCCTTTTCTTCTTTTTCTATACTTTCTATCTTATCTTCTATTTTATCTTTTTTATCATGAATTTCCTCAATTTTATGTTTGATAGTAGACTTGCGATCATTTTTTATATTCCATTCATTTTCTAATCTTTCCTTTTCATTTTTTATATCCCCCAAACGTTTTTCAATTTCTTCTTTTTTATCTTTTGATTCAAGAGTTTTTTTAAAACTCTTCATTTTTTCAATTTCCTTTTTAATTTCCTCCTTCTGTTTTTTAATATTCTGCATTTCTTTATTAATTGATTCAGATTTTTCCTCTATCTCCTTAACTCTTTTATCTATATCCCATCTTTCTTTTTCAAGCTTTCTTCTCTCCTCTTCAAGCCCCCATCGCTCTTCCTCTAAAGCTCTTTTGGAATCACTATTTTCTTCTTTTTTTTCTTTTTCTGTTATTGTAGCTATTTTATTTTCTACATCTTTTTCTTTATCAACCACAGAAACTCTTTTATTTTTCAGATCATTCATCTCTTCTTCAATTGGAGATAAACTGTTCTCTTTGTTTAAAAACTGATTATCTAACTCTTTTATTTTTTCTTCTTTATCTTTTATATTTTTTTCAATCTGTTTTTTTCTTTCTTCTAACTGTGCTTCTGTGTTTTCCTCTTTCTTTTGAGGTTCCTCTTTTTCTGTTTCCTCTACAGGTTCAGGTGTAACTAAACCATCTTCCTTTACCTCTTCTTTTTTAACTTTGGTTTCATCTTCTTTTTTTATTTCATCTTCCTCTTTCTTTTGAGGTTCCTCTTTTTTATCCTCACCTTTTTCTTCATCTATAGATTCCTTAGAAGGAGGTTCTTCCGGTGTAGATTCAGATGAAGAAGGAGTAGCTTCTTTTATCTCTTCTTTTTCAGTTGTTGGTTCCTCCTCTTTTACCTCAGTTTCTTCTTTATTTTTAGGTTCCTCTTTTTTATCTTTTATATCTTCTTTTTTATCAGTTTTTTCATTCTTTTTAGAAAGATAATCAGAAAAAATATCTTCAGCTAAACCTACTTCCTCTTTTTCTTTATTTTGATCTTTCTTAGAAGGAGGTTCTTCCGGTGTAGATTCAGATGAAGAAGGAGTAGCTTCTTTTATCTCTTCTTTTTCAGTTGTTGGTTCCTCCTCTTTTACCTCAGTTTCTTCTTTATTTTTAGGTTCCTCTTTTTTATCCTCACCTTTTTCTTCATCTATAGATTCCTTAGAAGGAGGTTCTTCCGGTGTAGATTCAGATGAAGAAGGAGTAGCTTCTTTTATCTCTTCTTTTTCAGTTGTTGGTTCCTCCTCTTTTACCTCAGTTTCTTCTTTATTTTGAGATTCTTCTTCCTCTTTTACTTTATCTTTTTCTTTTTCTGTTTCTTCTACAGGTTTAGATGAAATATTTTCACCTTCCTTTTTAGTTGGTTTTAAAAGTACGGTTTTTGACTGAGGAATAACAGCATGTTCTTCATACTGTGTAAGTTTCTTTTGAATATTATCAGGTAACTTTTTAATAGAAGTTTCATTTATATTACCTTTTTGTTTCATTTCAAAAAGATCACTTATAAAGGTATTTATTGGCTTAATATTAGAAACTATGGTTTTTTTACCTTGTGCAACAGGAGTTCCTTCTAATGAATGGCTTTTATCTTTCATAATTTAAAATATATAAATTTAAAAATACTTTTATTATAATATCATCCCACAAACAAAATCCAATAATTGGTTATTGTGTATATTTTATCACAATTAATCTATAACAGTTAATAACCTCTTTTTAATTCTTCATTCCGAACCTCTTCTTCATCCATACCAAAATGATGAGCCACTTCATGCCAAACGGTTATTCTGATAATTCTGTTTAGATCTTCTTTACTTTTTGCTTCATTCAATATAGCTGTTTTAAAAATCGTTA
>CAZLGQ010000030.1:0-6205 GCA_964559575.1 uncultured Candidatus Saccharibacteria bacterium
CTGTCGCATGGTATTTCCTTAATTAAGGATTCCCATGTTGAAGTGAACTTATGCAATTTTAATAAAAAAATAAAAACACTATTTAATTTGACAAAAACATGAACTTTACTTTAATATTATTAATATGAAACAAGCAGTTCAAAACCTAGTGGTGGTAGTAGTAGTTAACCAGCTATCAGGTGGAGGTTTGATGACTGCCTAAAAAACAAAAAATTTAGTTGATCACCAGCCCTTCACCCGGGCTGGTTTTTTGTTCTTTGAAAAGTTTTCTTGTCCAGCCACAAAGGAGAAAAACCATGACTAAACCAAAGACGGTATTTGTTTGTGGAGGTAACTTTAAAACCAGAAAGGAAGAGATGGTTAAATGGATAGATCACGGTTATTTGGTCATCGATCTGTTTGAACTTATCTTGACCAAGATCAATCGTGAACATCCTAACCTTGAAAACGGAGTCCTTTACTGGTTAGCTAAAAGAGACACTATTCCCGAAAGTATTTTGGGAGAGATGGCTCTTCATCTGTGTTTG
The DNA here is from genome assembly GCA_964559575.1 of uncultured Candidatus Saccharibacteria bacterium. GTDB lineage: Bacteria > Patescibacteriota > Minisyncoccia > Phycocordibacterales > CSBR16-193 > SKVL01. Next base: position 528 of record CAZLGQ010000030.1, read on the forward strand.
AAAGATGCTAACCTTAAAGACCTGAATTCAACTTCAACCATCTGTCTTGCTGGTGGTCAGACTCCGGATAGAGTCAGAATTGCCAAATGGCTAAACCAAAAGAAACATCAGGTCGTTGACCTAAACACCGAAATGATAAGGTTGTTAGAGTTGATAGACAAAGAGTTTGAAAACAGAGGTGGTTTCCTACTCTTAGTCAAAAGTCATAATGACCACCCCACTCTTTCAACCAGAATCCAACAACTGGCTCAAGAAAACAATATGAAGATCATTGGTCTTCACTAATAAAAAACCACCTCAACCCTCTCCATTCCGGTTTCTTTTAAAGAAACCGGAATTTTTATAAAAACACTAATTATAATTCATTAAGATCATTAGATCTCTTTATAAATATTCCAGATCAATTTATAAGTCTCATTCCATCCCAAACAAGGATCTGTAATTGAAACACCGGACCTATCTACGTTTTGACTATCTACGTCTGATAATTTTTGAGATCCGTTTTTAATAAAACTCTCCAAAGCCACTCCTTTTATTAAATTAGACAACCTCTCACTTTTATATCTATGCTCCATAACCTTTTTAACTACTTTAAACTGACGGTTTGGATCTTTCTTACCTCTATATTTAGAATTATCATGACTTGCGTCAACTATTACAGCCGGATTTACTATTTCCTTTTCCTTCACCAATTGATTTACCTTTTCTAGATGGCGAAAGTAATAATTAGGTTCATTAACTCCTCCACGTAAAACCAAATGAGATTTAGAGTTACCTGAAGTTTCAACTTGCTTGCCATCTTTATAATAAACCTGAGAATGCTGAGCCGCTAACACTGAATTAACTCCTACGGTTAAATCACCGCTGATTGGATTTTTTAAGCCAACCGGTAAATCCAAACCGGAAGCAAATACTCTATGCTCTTGATCTTCACTGCTCCTGGCTCCTATCGCGGCCCAACTTAATAAATCTCCCACCCAGTCCATTTTATGAGTAAAAAGTAACTCATCAGCAACCGGAAGATCCATAGAAACTATTTTTAACTGAAGCTCCCGAACATAACGAATGCCGGCTTCAATATCAGGTTTACCAAAAAGATCGGGTTGAGTTATAGGACCCAACCAACCGATCGTAGTGCGTGGTTTTTGACTATAAACTCTAATAATTATCTTTAATTTATCTTTTACTAACTTTTCCAATTCTTTTAATTTAGTTGCATACTCTAAAAGTGCCTCACTAGGCCAAGCAGAACAAGGACCTGTTATAATGATCATTCTGTCGTCATTACCTCTTAAAATTTCTTCTATTTCTTTACGATGTTTTTTTATTTTACGTTTATCTTTAGGTGGAATAGTTAAGTCGCTTTTTAACTTCTCCACATTAATACTCCTACTTTTTTTAATGGCCATAGTTTAAAATTAATTATCTAAAACAGTATTTACAATGAAACATATATTAAAGAATAAGTAAAAAAACTACAATAACTTTTTAATTTTCATGTATCCAATTTTAGCTATATCTCCTTTTATTCTACTTTTTTATTTAATGGTAATAAAAAAGAAACCGGCTACTATTGCCGCCCCTTTTACTTTAGCGGTGATCATACTATTAGCTCTTTTTGTTTGGCAAATGAAACCATATTTAATAGGTTTATCTATTATGGAAGGACTGTTTATTACACTGGAAATTATAATAATTATATTTGGTGCATTATTCCTATTAAATATTCTAAATACCGCTAAAGCTTTTGATCCAATTCGTGAAACCATAAAAAAAATAACTCCGGATATCCGTATACAAGCGATCTTGATCGGTTGGTTTTTTGTTAGTTTCATTGAAGGTGTGGCCGGTTTCGGAACACCTGCCATGTTAGCAGCTCCTCTTTTAGTTATGCTTGGATTTAAACCCATAGCCTCAGTAGCTATAGCTTTAATTGGTGACAGTGCCGCAGTTAGCTTTGGAGCTGTCGGAGTACCTATTACCATCGGTATTGCCGAAGGGTCACTGATCAAAAACTCAGCATTAACCGCAACTCAACTACACGAAATTGCCTTAACAACATCCCTTTTGCATCTGTTAGCAGGTTTTTTTATACCTTTGTTTATTTCATTAGTAGCCTCTAGATCTCACACGGGCTCTATTGTATCAGGATTTAAAATAACTCCCTTTGCACTAATAAGTGGTTTTTGTTATCTAATACCCGCATACCTTGCAACTTATTGGCTAACACCGGAGTTTCCGGCTTTGGTGGGAGGTTTTATAGGTGGTTTACTGGTAATAATTTTAATAAAACTAGATCTGTTTCAACCTAAACATTTAATAGTATCAAAAGAAAATAACACTTTAACTAAAGACAAAACAGAAAATCACTTAAAAACCATAAAAGCCTTTATTCCTTATTTAATAGTTATTATACTTTTAGTGATCACTAGAGCTCCTTTCTTTAAATGGACCGAGAAATTAAAAGAAACAAGTTTTGATATTGGTCAGTTTATAGGAAATATTGATGCTCAAATAAATATATTAAATTCCCCGGGATTGATCTTTTTTATTACCGGTTTAATATCATCTATTTTTCTGGGATTAAATAGTAAAAAAATAATAAAATCCGGACATCTATCTATTAAAAGATTAAAAAAACCAACCATCGGTCTTTTAGCAATTTTAGGTATAGTTCAGATATTTCGTCATTCCGGAGAAAATCTTTCAGGACTAGAAAGTATGCCTATTAACATAGCTCAAAGTCTTCCGGAAATACCTCTTTTAACTGTTTTCTTTTCTCCTTTTTTAGGATTAATAGGTTCTTTTATAGCCGGAAGTTCCACGGTCTCTAATCTTTTATTTGCTTCATTTCAAACAGGACTGGCTGAAACTTTGGGATTATCTTTTATTTTAATGTTATCACTACAAGCTACAGGTAGTTCTTTAGGAAACATGATAGCAATTCATAATATCCTAACTGCTCAAACCACCGTAGGACTAAAAGACAGTGAAGGTGATATTATCAGAATAACTCTTTGGCCTGCTTTAATATATGCCTCTTTGGTTGGATTTTTTAGTTTATTATTAATGAATTTAATATCTTAAAATATTAAAAAAACAAAAAGCCGATGTAAACATCGGCTTTTCGAGGAGTTATTCATCGTAATAATAATCTTCTTCTTCCAACCAAACATCTCGGAAAGAAATTTTTGCTTTCCAGATCTGGTCACTTAACTTTTTAATTACTAAATGTAATTCTTCTTCATGTAATCCGCAATGATCAACTTGTTCCAAAACATGAACTCCTTCCTTTTCCTTTATCTCTGAAATAATGGAAAAGACTTCTTTCCATGTTTTTTGATTAGCCTTCTCAAAATAGATCTCAAAATCCTTATCTATTTTTTTTAGCTGACCTTTTTCAATTAGATCTTGGATCACATCTTTTTTTTCTTTTCTCATGTACAATTTTTAATTATTAATAAAAAGAAGGTCAGTTTTGACCTCCAATGGGAACTTAAAAATGTAAGGAAAATTGTACAAAACCCTACAGATAAAGTCCCCATTGGAAGTCAAAACTCTTTTTTTATGAAAAACTCCTCTTTCAAAGAACTGATAAAAAAGTATCAGATTTACTAACTTTTGTCAATAGTGAATAATTTTTAAAAACAAAAAAGCAAGGTTTTTTACCTTGCTTTTAAGTTTATTTTTATTAATAAAGGATCAGGACTTATTTGATCTCGTAGAAAAGACAAGTAAGAGAACTGTCTTCAACATCCCTACTTGTTACTCCCGGTTCAACATTTTCAATACGTCCTTTTCTTACAGTAACCCAAATAGGTGTTCTTTTACCATCTTCAATTGAAAAACCAATTCTTGGGTCTACGTTCTCATAAATATTAAGTCCGTACATAAAGCACTTAGATAAAGGGTCTCTAATAACAGACCTAACTAAATGAAGATAATCTCTTTCGCTTTTAACGGCTGGCCATCCTTCCACTAAATCATGGTCAAGAAAGCAATAAACAAACAGTGCATAACTTTGCCGAAGGGTTTTAATATCTTTAAAGTATTTAATACTATAAAGATCATAAATATACCTACAGGCATGCTCAGCGATCCTTTTTGAATCCTCACCCCCTCTTTTTAGGTAATTTCTAAACCTCTCTTCTTGTTTTTTACTACCACACAGTAAATTAACACAAAAATCTATATTTGATAAAGGTTTCGTTTTCTGTCCTAAAGGAAAATCACCACTTTGAAAATTAGACATATTTTCTATACTTAATATGTCCACCTAAAGTATCAACCTGCTGTTGTGCCACCTTTAAGTGACACAAAGCCACTTAAGATGAACAACATTGATAAGTTATCACATTGGTTTAAATTAAAACCAATGCAGGTTAATAAAACTAATAAAAATAAACTTTCAAAGAACTAATAAAATAATAAATACTTTTTAGAATTTGTCAATAGTAAAAATTTTTAAAATACAAAAAAAGCGGGGTTTAATTATCCCCGCTTTTAATTTTAGGCCGACTACTTCAATACTCGCTTTCAAGAGGATCTATTTCGTAAAAATCACGAACAGATTTATATACCTCTTTCAAACTATTATCAGTCACAACATCTTCAATAAAACCTTCATCATCAATAACAATGACAATTGGTTTTTCCAGCCTGTGCTCATAAACATAAGCCAGTCTGGGCTTGATGTACAGAAAACCAGGTTTTCTCCACATCACCCTTTTAATGTTGGGATGAGTAAGTATTCTTTTAATAACTCCAAGATACTCTTCCTCACTCTCTATAGATCCTTCTCCTCCATACCAGACCTTCTCAATAGTACTTACATGGTTTGAAAAACTTCTTTTCAAACTCAATAGATTTCTAAATTCACGGTTTTCGGGATTATCCATCCACATGATCGCGTTTTTAGATAACTCTATTCCGATCCTACCTTTTTTTGCAATGTATTCTGCAAAATCAAACATCCCGATCTTTTTCGCAAACTCATAGATCTCTCTGGAAACTCTTTCTCCTTCCTTCATCTTTACTTTTTTGAGTTCATCCCTAAAATATCTGTAACTTAAAACCAAACAACGAGATTTACCCCCAAGAGAAGTATCCATAAAATTAGAGTAAGACATAAATTATTAATATAATATACTTACCTTAGTTATCTATTTATCATGCCACCTACAAAGTGACATGATATCACTTAAGGTAAGCACTGATAATTTTCATTGATCCCGACAAGACCAATGTAGACTGATAACTTTTTTATGATCTCAGCCTTTCAAAGAACTGAACAAATATTAAAATGATTTTAATATTTTGTCAAGTTTTTTTAAATAAAAAAAGGTCGGATATTTCCGACCTTTTTAATATTATAAACCAATATTGGTTTTAATTTCATTAATAATCTTTTCTGACTTTTCACCACCTTCAATAAAAGGAACCTTTCTTGAGATCATAAACTGATCAATAAAACCGAGACTCTTTTTATTCTCTTCATCCCCTTCTTTTAACTGACCATAAGTCACAACCGGAGACCTGGAAATTAATACCTCAATTAATGATTCACCAATTCCAATAAATATCATTCTTTTTAATGAAACTAAATCTCTAACCTTTTTCACCTCACCTTCTATCTCAAACTCTTTTAATTTGAACACTTTTGTCTCTATTTCAGAAAA
>CAZLGQ010000030.1:6215-7129 GCA_964559575.1 uncultured Candidatus Saccharibacteria bacterium
GGGTTGTGCTAAGTATGATATTTCATTTCGCAAAGAAAATCCTGTAACCACTTTATCATTATCTTTAAAAACATAAACCGTATTCTCCAATACTTCCTGATTTTCCTTAGAAAGATACTCCCCATGAGAGGCAACAATTTTTTTCATAATATTTATATATTAGTTAATAAAAAGAAGTCAGGTTTTGACCTCAAAAGAAAGCTGTATTTAAAAACAAATCAATAAATAAACAAAACTCTCTTTAGAGGTCAAAACTTATTTCATTAACCAATATGTTTCAAAGAACTGACATAAATATTGAATATTATTAATAATTTGTCAAATTATAAAAAAGAAAAGAGGCCGGATACTTTCCGACCTCTTTTATAACTAACGAACTAATTTACTTTTGAACTGAAGAAAGATCAATTATTGCCCTCATCTGATTACGTTTTCCTTTTCTCAACTCTATCTTTATATTAACTTTACCACTAAAGACATTACTGGAAATATCAGTTCCGGAATCATCCGGTAAAAAGATCTTCTCTTCTTCCAGTATTCGTAATAAAAATTTACGAATACCAACCTTATCTTCCGGATCTCCTTTAAAATCTATCTGAACTCCTTTAGAAAAAAATTTTGCACGTCCATTAATAAAGACCTTATTTTCAACGCCCGATAAGTTCGTCGTCATATATTTTATAAAGTTATTTAATAAATGGAGATCCTGTTTTGACCTCTGACGGGGAATCAAATGTAAGGAAAATTGTACAAACCCTACAAATCAAGTCCCCGTTTGAAGCCAAAACCTTCCATTTATTAAAAACTTTTTTTAAAGAACTGCTATTAATTTACAATTTTTTTTAATATTTGTCAATAAAAAATATCTTCATCTATACAAATTAATAATATTTTAGAAAATAATTTTAAAATTC
>CAZLGQ010000031.1:0-6550 GCA_964559575.1 uncultured Candidatus Saccharibacteria bacterium
ATTAAAAACAAAGGGCAATGTTTTTTATTTAAAAAATAAATACATTAATGGTAAAAAATAAGTTGTAAAAAATAAATATAAATGCTAAACTAGCGATCGTAAATTCAAATTTAAATAAATCATCTTTTAATTTATGAATCATATAAAAACAATTCAATCAACAGAAAAAAAAGCCGAAAAGATGTTAAGTAAGACCGAGATAGAATCAAAGGAAAAAATAGAAATTGCCCAAAAGAAAAAAAATGAGACTTTAAATAAAAAAGAAAAAGAGCTCGAAGAAAAACAAAAAACAGAAATTAATGAACAGAAACCTAAATTAAAGGAAATTTACTTAAAAACAATAGAAAAAGGAGAGAAAGAAAAAGAACACTTAAATCAATTGGCTAAAAAAAACAGGTCACAAGCTATTAAGTATGTGATCGACCAATTTAACGCTAACAAAGAATAAAAGATCTGTTATCATGTCTCTTCTAACTATGAAAAAATTAAGATTTTTGATATATCAAGAATCTGCTTCAAAAACTATCGAAGTTATACAAAAACAGGCTTCAGTAGAACTTACCGAAGTTCCATTTAAGCCCGGTTTATTCACTAAAGAAAAAAAAGTTTTTAATATAGATCATATGTCTAGTAGAGTTGATCTATCAATAAATTTTTTAGAAAAATATGCTAAGAAAAATTTCTTAAAAGATTTATTAGAAGGAAATCGTACAGTTACATCTGAAGAAGAAATAGAAAAAGTTGTTCATACTTTTTATTATGCCGATATTATTAAAAATACTTTAAATTTAAAAGAAAATACAAACAACAGTAACACTAAATTAAAAGAACTAGAAGAAGAAAAAGAAATTTTAAAAAAATGGACCGGATGGAATATACCTCTATCACAAGAAATTCAAACCAAATATACTGACACCAAATTTATTCAAGGTAAAGAAAAAGATATACTTTCTTTAATAGAAGAACTTGAAGATTACCCTCATACTCATTTTCAAAAATGTGGAGAAAAAACTTTATCTATTACCCACCTACATTCAGATGATAAAGCAATTAGAAAAATGATCGCTAACTATAAACTGGAAATAACCAGTTTACCTAAACGTCAATGTACTCCAACTGAAGAAATAGAAAAAATTTCCAGAGCTCAAAAGAAAGCATTGAAAAATATAAATGAATATAATTCACAAGCAGAAAAATTAACTGAATACTTACCCAAATTGAAAATAATTAGTGATTATTTAAATTGGAAAAAAGAACAGTTAAACACTATTTACCAAAACTATAACACTAAAAGTTGTTTGGTTATGGAAGGTTGGGTTCCTAACAACAAAATAAATGAACTAGAAAAGTCTTTAAAAGAAAAAACCGGATTATGTGCCATAGAAGAAATACCAAAAGAAGAAATAAATGATGAACCACCCAGTGAAGTTCAAAACCCAACCTGGATAGAACCTTTTGAATCAGTTACCAGATTATATGGATTACCTAGTCATATAAATATGGATCCTTCTCCTTACTTAGCAGGTTTCTTCTTTATATTTTTTGGAATATGCTTATCTGATGTAGGATATGGAGCTATTTTAGCCGGTCTAACAGCCACTACGCTTTACTTATATAATCTGGACAGATATACAGCCGGTTTTATAAAACTACTAATGGCCGGAGGAATTGCTTCTATCTTTGCCGGCTTTCTTTTTGGTGGTTATTTCGGTATTGATACCGCTCTTTTACCGGAATTTATGCTTTATTTCCAACAGTTTAATCCAATTTCCGACCCGTTACCTATCTTTTATTTAGCCTTAGCCTTAGGAGTTATTCAGTTAATATTCGGTATGTGTTTATCTATTATTCGAAATGCTAAAAATAACCAATTAACTGACGGTTTGATTGAAACTGCCCCTTGGTTAATGTTTTTTACCACTTTAGGATGGTGGGTAGCAGAAAGTTTTGAATACTTACCTTCCAGTAATGATATTTCTTTATGGGGAATATATTTAAGTATTGGTTTAATAGTTTTATCTAAGGCCCAAAAAACCCAAGGAAATATTATTAAACGTTTGTTCTCCGGTGTTTTAGGACTATACGGTTCAGTTCAGTACTTATCTGATACTCTTTCTTATTCACGTCTTCTAGCTTTAGGTTTAGCTACCAGCGCCTTAGCTTATTCCATAAACCTAATAGCTGGAGTAGTAAATGAAACAGTACCGTTCATCGGTTGGATACTTATGATAGTGGTTTTGATAATAGGACATTTATTCAACATGGTTGTTAATATCTTATCTTCTTTCATTCACACAGCCAGGTTGCAGTTCGTTGAGTTTTTTGGTAAGTTTATCACCGACACCGGAAGAAATTTTGAACCTTTCCGCAGACATTACCGACATACTTACATTAAAGAAAGTGGTAATGATAACAACGGTTAGATCAAAATCAATTTTAAAATAAATAAAAATAATTATTAATAAGGTGTTTATAATTTATTAACTAAACTAATTTAATTATGGAAATCACTATTGGAATGGGACTAGTATTTGCAGGAGCCGCAGTGGCTTCAGTTTTAGGTTTTATAGGATCAGCTATAGGTATGGGTTCAGCCGGTAAAGCCGGATCAGCCGTCTTAAGTGAAAGACCCGAACTATTCGGAAGAGTATTATTAATTCAAGCCCTTCCGGGTTCTCAAGGTATTTATGGTTTAGTTGGTGCTTTCTTAATATTAAACTTTGCCGGTTTACTAGGTGGAGAATTAGAAACGGTTATTAGTGTAGCAGAAGGTTTACAGTACTTGATGGTTGGTTTACCTATTGGTTTTGCAGGTTTAATATCAGGTATATATCAAGGTTCAGTTTCAGCTACCGGAATGTCTATGATAGCTCAGAACGAATCCTTAACAGCTCAAGCCATTATTCTCTCAGCTATGGTTGAAACATGGGCTATTTTTGGACTATTAGTTAGTTTTATTTTATTAACAGCTATGTAAATTTATTTATAGTAATAAATAAATATAAATAACATTATGTCAGTTGAAGCAATAACCGAAAAGATCTTAAATGATACCGAAAAACAGTGCCAAGCAATAACAAAAGAAACAGAAAAGAGCTTAAAAAATATAGAAAAAGAACTGGAAACAGGTCTTAAAGATCTGGAAGATAAATACCATCAAAAGATGGAAGAAATTAAAAATAAAAATATAGAAAAAGTTACATCTAATGCCGAATCTCAAGTAAAAAAAATGATAGAAACGGAAAAGAGAGATCAGTTAGATTCTATATTCAAAGAAACTTTTAATTATCTCACTTCCCTTTCCGAAAAAGAATACTCAGAAATTTTAGTTAAACTCTTAAAAAATCTCCCTTTGTTAGAAATGAAAGAAATTAAAGTAAGTGTTCCGGAAGAACGAGTCAAAGAAAGTAAGGAAGCTTTTGATAAACTTAATATTCAAGTATCAAAGTTAGAAACAGATAAAAACATAAAAGCAGGAGCTATAATCAATGAAGAAAACTTCCGTTACGATATCAGATTTGAGTACCTACTTGATCAAATACAAGAAAACCATGAGACCAAAGTAGCACGCATGCTTTTTGCTGAACAAAAATAAATTTAATTAAAATTATGTCTAGTAGTTATATTTACGCTGGAACCAAAGCCACTACTCTAAAACGTACACTATTAACAAACGACCAGCTTGAAATTTTATTAGCCGGAGAAAATTTTGAAGCAGGATATCAGTCTTTACATGAAACTTTTATGGGGCCTTATATTGCCCGTAAAAAAGATTCGGAATTATCAAAAGCACTGGAAGAAGTTATAAGTGATACCAAGGATCTTTTAAACTCCATAGCTCCAAATAAAGAACTACTTGATATATTATGGTTAAAGTATGACTATTATAACCTTCAAGCGATCATAAAAGGAGAAAAAATAGGGCTATCTAATGAAGAAATAGAAAACAGATGTTTTACATCAGGAAAATTTTCCCCACAAAAATTACTGGAAAAATACCAACAGGGCAAACTATCTCAACTTGATAAAAATATAGATAAAGCATTTAAATCCCTAGGAAAAAATCCAAGATCTTCTGAAATATCTTCCATTACTAACTATTATTATTTTATTTCCATAAAACAAATATCTGATAAATATAAAGATAAGTTCATAGATCAATACGTAAAACTTTTAATAGATAATCATAATCTGGTTTCCGGTTTAAGATATTTCGCACACAGAACAGACGAACAAAACCCTAGCCCCATATATGTTCCCGGGGGAAACTTTAATCAAAAAGATCTACAAAAACCTGAAAGTATAATAGAAAAACTATCTAAATTAGGATCAGATTCTGAGGACTGGAAAGAAGCTATTTCTACTTATGAAAAAAACAATTCATACACCGAACTAGAAAAAGTTTTAGATGATAGAATAAGTAAATTTCTTAAACAAGAAAGTAGAAATATATTCTCACCTGCTCCTTTATTTGCTTATTTTCAAGCTAAAAAAAATAATGTTCAGTTAATTCGCATGATATTGATAGGTAAAAAGACAGGACTCTCCGAATACGAAATTAAAAAAATGTTAAGAAAACGTTTTGAATAAATATTTATAAATAACACAAACCAACCTTTATGACGGATGCAAAATACAAAATAGGAATAATTGGACCAAAAGACGTAATAGCCGGTTTTAGGGCCTTGGGGGCAGATATATTTCCATCTAATAGTCCGGAAGAGGCAATAAAAACAGTACAACAACTAAAAAATATTGATGAAAATGATCCTAAATATTACGCAGTAATAATGATCACCAGTAATATAATGGAACAGATATCTCCGGAAGAATATGCAAAAATATCAAAAGGAGCTCTACCTGCGATCATATCCATACCAACTACTATAGAAACCGGAGAAACAGGTTTGAAAAAACTCAAAAAATTAACAGAAAGAGCTATAGGTAGTGATATTCTATCTTAAAAAAACGTAAAAAATTACCTAATTATTTCTGTTTTAAACCATTTTTCCTGAAAATATATTAAAGACATAATATCATTATCGGATAACACTACATCTTTAGGTGTTACTATTAGTTTATCATCATCATTATCTCGTCTATGTGCAATCGCAATACAGACACCACTACCTAAACTAACAGCTTTTTTGATACCAAGAAAATATGCATCTAAATAATCACCATCTGGAGCTATTATTCCTTCAGTGTAACCATAATTAACTTCATACAAAAAACCGTATTTTGGATGTTTTGTTCCAAGAGGCCTATCTATAGTTACCTGTACCTCTCTACCAAGTAATTTTTTTGCTAAATCAAATGAAGTTTCATTATTTTTATGATCTTTCACTTTTTTATATTAGCAAATTTTAAAAAATAATGCATAAATTAGAAAAATTGATCAACTTCAATACAAAAATACACTCAAATCAATTAAAAAAACACACATTAAGTGTGTTTTTTATTAAATGTGACCCCACGGGGAATCGAACCCCGATTTTCAGCTTGAAAAGCTGACGTCCTAACCGTTAGACGATGGGGCCGTTTAATCAAACGGTAAAAAAAATAATAACATTTTTTAAATAAAACTCAAGTATTTATACTTGATTTCTTAAGATAAATCAAAAATTCTTTATTACCTCCAACACCTTTTATTGGAGATTCTATAATATCTACTGTTTCAAATCCTTCTTTTTTGGTAATAAATTTAATTTTATCTATTACTTTATTATGTAAAACAGGGTCTCTTACTACACCTTTTTTTATATTATCTCTCCCTACTTCAAACTGTGGTTTTATTAACATTATGGCCACGCCTTCTTTTCCTAAAAGATCAAATACCTTTGAAACCACATAAGAAAGAGAAATAAAAGAAACATCCACTGTAATTAGATCAATAAGATCAGTAAAAATTTCACTTGTTGTATCACGAATATTTTTATTTTCAATAACAACAACTCTTTTATCATTACGGAGTTTTTCGGCCAACTGACTATGTCCTACATCCAGGGCGTAAACTTTTTTTGCTCCATTATGCAATAAAACGTCTGTAAAACCTCCTGTAGAAGCCCCTATATCAAGACAGACTAGATTTTTTACATTAATTGACCATGTATCTAGAGCTTTTTTCATTTTTAAACCACCGCGCGAAACCCAAGGAATGTCTTCGGTTTTTACTTCAATGTCCGAATCTATTAAACACTTAAAACTAGCTTTGGTTATCTTTTTTCCATTAACAAACACACCTCCTTTTTTGATCAAGGCCTTTGAACGCTCTCGTGACTGTGTAAAACCAAGATTTACCAATACCTGATCTATTCTTAATGCTTTATCTTTCTCCATACAAAGATCTATTTAAAAATTACTTGTATTATAATTAAACACTTTTGAATAAAAATCAAATTTTTGTTAATCTTTATTTACCCAAGGAGGAGTGCGCGGAATTGGTAACGCACCGCTCTCGAAAAGCGGCGCCCTTCACGGGCTTATGGGTTCGAGTCCCATCTCCTCCGCTGTGAATGAAATGAACAAGGAGGAGACGTAGTGTTTTTCT
>CAZLGQ010000032.1:0-6456 GCA_964559575.1 uncultured Candidatus Saccharibacteria bacterium
TCTTCATTGTTTCTTATAGCATCTAATATCTCATACCCATCCATTCTCGGAAGAACTATATCAAGCAAGATCAAATCAGGTTTATCTTTTTCAATAGAAGCAAAAAGTTCTTCCCCACTGGTTACGTGGACTACTTCAACTTTCTCCATTGAAAACTTTTCTTTTAAAAGATCACTCAAAAAATCATCATCCTCAACCAAAAATATCTTTTTTCCCACAATAGAATCTGAACTTTCCTCTTCATCAATTCCCTCTAAACAGGCAGTAACCTTATCTATAACCTCATTTGGTCCAAACTGAGCTTTTATTAAATAGTCTCTAGCACCTAATTCTAGTATACGATCGATTTCAACAGGTTGACCAGAATTAGAGATTACTATGACCGGAATATCTTTTATATACTCCTCTTTTGTTTTATTTTCAAGTATTTTATAACCGTTCATACCGGGAAGTAAAATATCCAAAAGAATAAGATCAGGTTTTGTTTCTTTTATTTTATTAAATCCCTCAATACCGTCAGCTACCCATTCCACTTCACATCCATAATTTTCTAATTTACTTTTTAAAACATCAGCAAAAAATGAATCATCTTCTATTATTAAAATTCTTTTTTTCATGATCAGGTTAAAAAATTATAACACATTTTTAATCATTATCACCAACTTCATTAAACACAGGAATGGAAATATAAAAAGTTGTTCCAATTCCCTCTTCACTTTCAAAAGAAAGTGTTCCACCATGTCTTTCTACTATTTCTTTAGCCACATAAAGACCTAAACCACTTCCTTCTGTTTTAATTTTTCTGGCATTATCTGCTCTATAGAACTTTTCAAAAACTTTATCTTTATAACCATCCGGAATTCCTATACCATTATCACTAACACTTACTACAACATTATTTTTTTGAATGAACATATCAATATCAATATTACCATTTTCTTTTGTATATTTTACAGAATTTTCAATAATATTCTGAAAAACTTCTTTCATTTTATCTGAATCCACCTTAACTGTTACAACATCTTTATCAGAAGATGTATTAATTGTGATATTTTTATCATTAGCCATTGGTTTTATATAATACAAAACATCAACTATTAATTCTTTTAGATCTACTTTTTTATAATTTATCTCTGTTGTTCCTGATTCTATTCTTTCAGTGTTTAAAAGATTATTAACCAATAAGATCATCCTATCATTGGTTTCATAAGTTTTTAAAATTATACTTTTTTGTTTTTCATTTATAGGTCCTAAATAACCTTTTGCGATCATATCCAAACTCCATTTAATACCCGAAAGCGGAGTTCTTAGTTGGTGAGCAGCAACAGAAACAAATTCTGATTTAATTTTATCAATTTCTCTTAAACGTTCATTAGCGCAAGACAAAGCTCTGTCACGACGTATTAATAAACGAGCTGTCTTATCCTGCTCAATAAGAAGTCTTCTAAACTGATTTTTATTTTTTCTTTCATTTTTAGTTTTATAATCTAAAATATAAAACTGGAAAAGAAAAGAAATTATAAAAAGTGAACTTAAAAGTACAAATCTGATCAAATCATGTTCAAAATCAGGTATAAATATAACAACCAATGTAGCAATATACAAAACTAAAAAAGATATAGTTATTTGGAATAATGAAGAATGGTCTTTTTCTTTTATACTCATATTATTTTAATAAACAGATACTCACCGCACTGTCTTGAAAAACTTCCAAACTATTACATTCATTTCCTAAAGCACAGATATTTCCATACCCATAAAAACCTACTATAGGTATATCCTTACCTAATTCCTTTTCAATTTCTTTTACTTCATTATCAATATTATTTCCATATACATATTTCCTACCAGCACCACTAACCAAAATTGCCAAGGAAGGTTTTTCATCTCCTAAATTTTTTTTAGCTTTTTTAACTGCCCTCTGAACACTTTTCAGGGCTTCTTTTCTATCTCCGATCATTATCTGTAAATTACTCCCTTTCGGAATAGAATCTGTACATACTAAAGAACCGTCACTTTTTAAAAAAACAGGAGATCTCACAATAATTTTTTCATCTGCAATATCCCATCTAAAACCCAAAGGATAAGATAAAGAAAGCTTCCCTAATGGTTCCATTGTAAAATGCTGGAGATCTTTATAACCAAAATACTCCCCATATAAAGCAACTGCGGGTTTTTCATTAATATGATAAACATTTATACCATCAGCATAGGTAACTTTTCTAGGCATTCCTGCAGGCAACATTCCATGATCAGTACCTATTCCAAATTTAAAATTACCCTTTACTGAACCAAAAACAGCACAACCGGAAAAAATTTCATCTTTAAAATACTGAAACGTTTTTTTAAACTCCAAACAATCGGCAGAAGCCCCACCAAAAATAACTGAGTTAACATTTTTAAAAACAGAATCTATTAATTTATGTTGCTCTATACCTGAAAGAATATCAGTAAACATAAAAGATAAATCGGGTTTAGCTCCCATTTCTTTTTTAAGACTTTTACTTATCTCTTTTCCTGCCAACTCTAAAGACAAAGAGGGATCAAGTCTTTTTAAATAAGAAGAAAAAAACATATCCTCTCCTCTTACCAAAACTATAACAACCGAATTTTTATTTATAATATTCCCATGAACTATCTCCCCTGCGGAAGAAGTTCCTATTAAGGGTGTAGATTTTAAAACAGAACGGATACCATTAATAACCTTTTTATGGTCATATTTACTGGAAGTAAAAACAAAACCAAAAACCGGATTATCTTTTCCTAGTTTTTTTACAGCATCCTGACATGCATTAGCACCGACAGTATATGAATCACTACCATCTGAAAAACCAACACCAACCTTTAAAGACATAAAAATTAATTAAACATTAAAGCTTCCCATTTTCTCTTAAGACATTTCGTATCTCTCCTGCTAAGTTTTCCAAAAATACTGTAGATTTAACTATAAATCTAGAAGCTCCAAGTTTATATCCTTTATCTATATCTTTTTTATGACTCAAATTTGAAAAGAGGATAACCGGAATATCTTTTAATTCAGGATCTTTTTTTATCTGTTCTAAAATATTAAAACCGTCAATATCAGGAAGCATTATATCTAAAAGCAAAATATCTGGCTTTTCTTTTTTTAAAAGTTCCATCCCTTCAGTACCATTAGTACTATGGACCAGATCTACACTATATCTGGCTAACCATCTTTTCATAATGTCATTTAAAGTTGGATCATCCTCTATCCACATTATTTTTTTACCAACTATATCTTTCTCCGCAGTATCTTTATTATTTAATTCTTCCATTTTTTAATTAATACTTAAATCTACTAACTAAATTCAGTATACTAACAGAAAAATCAAAAAACAAACATCTTTATCCACTACCCTCTTCTATCTTTTTTTTAAGAACGATTATTTCGTCACGTAATATCGCAGCTGTTTCAAAGTTTAGATCTTTTACAGCTTTATTCATTTCTTTTTCTTTATTCTTAATAAGTTTTTTAAGGTCTTTTTCTTTTCCAGTTTCTACTTCTATAAGTTTTAAGACTGCACCATAACGTTCTTTTTCCTGAGACGTCATAACTTCATATATATTTTTCTTAATACTTTTTGGAGTAATACCATGTTTTTTATTGTAAGCTAATTGCAAAGATCTCCGACGTTCTGTTTCTTCTATGGCTTTTTCTATTGAACCGGTAACCTTATCTGCATATAAAATAACTCTACCGGAAACATTACGTGCAGCTCTTCCTATGGTCTGTATTAAAGATGTTTCAGATCTTAAAAAACCTTCTTTATCAGCATCTAAGATCCCAATAAGTGAAACTTCGGGTAAATCAAGACCTTCCCTTAATAAGTTAACTCCGATCAAACAGTCTATTTCACCGGTTCTTAATTTACGTAATATTTCTACCCTTTCAATTGTCTTAATATCACTATGCAAATACTCCGAATTAATATTCTTCTCTTTTAAATAATCACTTAGATTTTCAGCCATACGTTTGGTAAGAGTAGTGGCTAAGACTCTACCTCCTTTTTCTATTTCAAAAACCGCCTCTTTTATAAAATCATTAACCTGTCCACTATATGTATTATTTTTTTTATTATTTTTATTACTTTTTATATCCGTTGATCTTTTTTCACCAATAACAGGTTTTAAAATTAATTTGGGATCAACCAATCCAGTAGGTCTTATGATCTGTTCAACTAATTGATCGCTTATATTTTTTTCATAAACACCGGGAGTTGCTGATGTATATATTCTCTGACCTACGCGTTCATCAAACTCTTTAAAGGTTAATGGTCTATTATCCAAAGCTGAGGGAAGCCTAAAACCATGCTCTATTAAAGATCTCTTCCTGGAACGGTCCCCTTCATACATACCACCTATTTGAGGAACTGTTACATGAGACTCGTCTATTATAGTAAGAAAATCCGGTCTACCTTCTTTATTTTTAGGAAAATAAGAAAGTAAAGAATCAGGAGCCTCACCTTCAGATCTTCTTGTAAAATGTCTTGAATAATTCTCTATTCCATTACAGTAACCAACTTCCTTTATCATTGCCATATCATAACGAGTTCTTCTTGATAGTCTTTCAGCTTCTAAATTTTTACCTTCTTTTTTTAACTCCTTAACTCTTAAAGAAAGTTCATTTTTTATATCTTTTAAAGCTCTATTTTTTTCATCTTCAGGAGTAACAAAGTGACGAGCCGGAAAAATAAAAACAAATTCGTGTTGATCAATAACTGATCTGGAAGTTGGATCCAAGGAAATTATTTCGTTTATTTTGTTAATTCCAAAATTAACTCTATATATAACCCTCTCATTTACAGGCATTACTTCAACAAAATTTCCTAAAACTCTAAATGTCCCTGGAGTAAGATCAACATTGGTTCTTTGAAAATATATATCAACTAATCTTGAAAGCATTTCCTTTCTACTTATAACCATTCCGGTTTCTATTTTAAAATTAACCTTTTCATACTCAATTGGACTCCCTAAACCATAAATACAAGAAACAGAAGCTACGACAATAACATCCTTACGAGTAAGAAGTGCTTGAGTTGTTTCATGACGTAATCTATTTATTTCTTCATTTATTTGAGCTTCTTTTTCAATGTATGTATCAGTAACCGATATATAAGCTTCCGGTTGATAGTAGTCATAATAAGAAACAAAATAGGTTACAATATTGTCCGGAAAAAAATACTTATACTCTTGTGCCAACTGAGCTGCAAGAGTTTTATTATGTGCTATCACAAGAGTTGGTTTTTGGAAATCATTTATAACGTTAGCTATTGTAAAAGTCTTCCCGGAACCAGTTATTCCCATTAAGGTTTGATGCTCATTATCTTTTTTTAAACCTTTTAATATCTTTTCTATAGCTTCAGGTTGATCTCCGGCCGGACTATATTCACTTTGTAAATTAAATGTTTTCATAAATAAAAAATATACTAAAACAGTATAAAAAACCAACTATTAATTGTAGTATCTATTTAAAAAGGAATCTTTATAATCAGAAAAAGAACCGTTTAAAATTGAAACTCTTATTTCATTTACCATTGATATTAAAAAATAAAGATTATGTAAAGAACCTAATACAGAGGCTAAAATTTCTTTGGATCTAAACAAATGAGAAACATAAGCTCTGGAGTAATTTTTACAAGTATAACAACCACAATCTTTATCTATAGGAGAAAGATCGTTTTTAAAACATCCATTTCTTATATTCAAAGGTCCATTATATGTATATAAGGTTCCATTTCTTCCTGCTCTAGTTGGGGAAACACAGTCAAACATATCTACTCCATTTTCAATTGCTCCAAATATATCTTTGGGAGTTCCAATTCCCAAAAGATGTCTAGGTTTATCATCAGGTAACTCTTCATTAACCCAACGAACTGCTTTATCTATATCTTCCTTTTCAAAAGAACCTCCAATACCGAAACCGGAAAAAGGCATCCCGGCTAAAGTTCTAGCACTCCACCGTCTTAGATCTTCAAATCTACCCCCTTGAACTACAGCAAAAAGAAACTGTTTTTCAAAAGCCTCTTTATTAGATTCATGTTTTCTAATGCATCTCTCCGCCCATCTATGAGTTCTATCTGCGGCTATCTTTTGATAGCCATAATCAGCTAAAGGAGATGTACACTCATCAAAAGCAAAAAATATATCAGAACCAAGTTTCTGTTGAATTTCCACACTTTTTTCCGGAGTAAAGTCATGAATACTACCATCTAAAAAAGAAGGGAAGCTTACTCCATTTTCACTGATCTTAACAGATGAAAAACCGGCTTTTTTATGTCTATTTTTATTTAAAATATTTTTTTCTTTATCTATCTTTGATGTTCCGCTATCTAACCCAACACCTAAAGAAAAAACCTGAAAACCCCCTGAGTCTGTCACTATGGGTTTTTGCCAGTTCATAAAAGAATGAAGACCTCCGGCTCTTTTTATCAAATC
>CAZLGQ010000033.1:0-5790 GCA_964559575.1 uncultured Candidatus Saccharibacteria bacterium
CTATCGGTATTTTCAGTTTCAAAATCTTCTGTTTTGTTTGATGGATTGCTTGGTTTTGGGGGAGGAGCCGGAGGAACCTGTTGATATGTATCTGTTTTTTCTTCAGGTTGGCGTGCGTATTCTTCATTGGTTTCTTTTTGATCTTCATTATTTTTAGCTGTTTTAGGTTTAGGTGATGTACTATCGGTATTTTCAGTTTCAAAATCTTCTGTTTTGTTTGATGGATTGCTTGGTTGGGAGGAAATATTTGGAGAGACTTGCTGATCTGTATCTGTTTTTTCTTCAGGTTGGCGTGCGTATTCTTTAGCTTCTTTTACAAGTTGTTGGAATTCTTTTTCAGCTTCTTCTTCTATCTCTTTTACAAAATCTATTGAACCGTCTTCTTCTTGTCGTCTTCTGATCTCTTGCATTTCTTCTGAAAAAGGCTTCATTAAGTCAAGCATTTCTTTTATTATTTTCAAACACTCTCTTTTATCTGTGGTTATGTATACAAGATCTCTTGCAAGAGAGCTGAGCTCTTCTTGGCGCATCAGACGTCCTGTAAAAACAGCTTTTAGTTCCGGTATATATCCTTTATCAATAGCAAGTTTTTCACAGATGTTTTCCATATCTTTTTCTATCTGCCCCGATCCGTAATACTCTTTTATGTTTTCCGGCATCTTTTCGAACTCTTTTCTATAAAATTCTTTTAGTTTTTCTTCATCCATAATTGTTTTATTTGATTTTATTAAGATTTTTGATATTTACTGTTTTTTTATTCATCATCTTTCTTTTTCTTTTTAGAGGCTTCGTACTTATCCCATGTATCTTTTTTAAGAGCATCTCTGTTAGTGATTCTAAAACCTTTACCTCCAACATAAGGAACTTTTTCAGGAACTTTAATGCCAATTGGTTTTGTTCTTTTTTCTATGTAACTCTTTGTTCTTTTATCACCAAGGGATTCTATTGGATTAATATTTATTTTTTCTTTTTTTACTATTTTTTTAGTTTCGTCATTTACAATTTTCTCCCAATCACTCGTAGGAATTTTTTCCACATATTTACCAGTCTTTTTTCTTATTTTTTGTTCAGCTCTTTTTCTTATTTCTTCTTTTCTTTTCTTTGCTTCTCCTTCTGATACACCTTTTAGTTCGTCAAGACGGTTTTGTTTCTCAATTCTCTCCTGTTCCGTGGCTGCTTCTTTTAGTTCTCTTTCCGCCCTTCCTATTACTGCAGAGGACGGTGCTTGTTTTTTAGCTTGAGTGACAACTTTCTCCGACTTTCTGTCTTTTAGGTCTTTATATCCTCCCGATATGGCCGTTCCGTAACCACTCAAAGCTCCTGTAGCACGAACATCAAAGCTTGATTTTGCCATTTTTTCACCTCCACTTTGGGCCATATTACCAACTCCTCTTAAAACACCATAATTACTATTTTTCAAATTTCTGACTCTTTCCGAGTCACTTATTTTCTGTCCGATATAACCCGCAGGTCTTCTTACTGATCGTGCAGCTAGACCGGCTGTTCCCGCACCTATAGCCATTTTACCGTATTTACTTCCAAAATTAGACATCTGTTCAGCTCCACTTAAACTAAGACTTTTTGCTATAATTAGAGAGGCGATTAAAAAACCTGAACCAAAAAAGATGGTAAAAATAGTTTCTCCAACATCACTTCCTTCTCCTACTTCGGTTTCTCCATCTGAAACCTCTATAATAACATCCGGATCTGCAGTACCGGCTTCGTTTAATATTACTAAAGATGCCCAAATCAACATTAAAAATACCGGTGCAAAAAGAGCATAATGACTTAGTGATTTAAACCATTTTTTGAATTGTTCATTTGATATAGGGACAATAGAAGAAACAAAAGCTAAAGGAGATAGGATCATTAAAAATATAAACATTACATATCTTGTAATAAAAAGAATAGAAGCCACAAAAAGAATAAAAGAGAGAATAACAAAAAGAATTAATCTAACAAAAATTAACCCTATAACACCTATAATACTTCCCTGTGCCTGTTCTACTAAGATTTCCGAAGTTGCTTCGTCTTCTGTTGTAGCAACCCCTGTTGCTTTAAGAAAAGCACCGGAAATAGATCCATCCTCTTCTTCTGCTATATCTGTTGAAACTGATGCGTTATAAAAAGATACGGCAAGAGAGTTTGAAACTTCTATAACAACTTTGGTAAAAAATAAACTAAAGTTTATTAATAAAGCAATGATAATAACGTTTTTTAGAAGTTTTTTAGTGTCTGCTGAACCTAATATTGTTTTAATGGAAATGTACAAAAGGATAAATATAAAAAGTATATTAGCCAGATCTCTTAAGGTTTCCCACACTGTTTGAATTGCACCTTGAATACCTCCCGATGAGTTAAGAAGATTTGAGGATAGATCAACTACAGTGTAATTCATAACATAATCAAAAACAAAACCTGATATTATAACAATAATTGAGGATATAGTAAGAACAGCTGAACCTGCATAAGCGGCTATCCAAGTTATACAGTAATTAAAATTAATTTTAGGAAAAAACCCCCATCTGTAATCAAGGCATAAATATTCATCTTCTTCTTCTACTTCACTACTCCAAAAAGTAAGACGGTCCATAGCTTCACTCCACCAACCCGGTTCATCTTCTCCTTGAGCCTGAAGATTAGTTGGAGAAATGCTTAACAGGAAAATAGAGGTTACTATTATAAAAAAAGAAAAAACAGCTATTTTTGATAAAATATTTTTTTGATAAGCAGAAAAGTTTCTTTTATTTTTAAAAAAATTAAAATTAAACATTATTTTTTAATTTTATTTGATACTTTTTATTTATTTTATTTAAAAATTAATTAAGGTTTTAAATACCTATTAATATAATAATTGTAGCAAATTTTTTTTAAAAAAGTTTAATGTTGTACACATATTTTAAAATTATTTAATATAATTTATTAAACATCTTATTTTTTCCAAATCAACATCTTCTGCTCTTGTATTTTCTTTTAATCCGCATTTTTTAAAACCGTCGTTTATAGATGTTTTATCAAATTCATTTGATAGATTACTAGCAAAAGTTTTTCTTTTTTGAGAAAAACCCTTTTTAACGATCTTAAAGAAAAGTTTTTCTTCTTTAGTATTTTTAAATCCATCTGTTATGTTTTCTATGGACAAAATAGCAGAATCCACTTTAGGGGGAGGAGAAAAAGAGCCGGCTTTTATTACTCCTTTGTTTTTTGGTTCTCCATAAGCCTTAATACTTAAAGACAGGATACTTTCTTTTTTAAGGGATGTTACACGTTTTATGACTTCTTTTTGGACCAGAAATACGATCTGTTCCGGCTTTGGCTTGTTTGAGAGAAAGGATCTTAATAAAAATCCAGTTATATAATAAGGGATATTTCCGACTACTTTGTATTTAACATTAGGTTTATTAACAAATATATCTTTTATTTCTATATCTCTTATATCAGATTTAATGATTTTTAATTTAGAATTTTTTATTTCTTCTTTAAAATTTGATTCAATTTCGTAAATAAGATCCTCGTCTTTTTCTATAGCAATTACATTTGCTTTTCTTTCTAAGAGTTTTTTTGTTAATTCACCATGACCCGGCCCAATTTCCACTATGTTTTCTTCAGGATTATTTATAGCTATATCGGCTATTTTGTTTAATATTGAATCAGATTTTAAAAAATGTTGACCAAGAGATTTTTTTGCTTTCATTTTTTGTGTTTTTTAATAAAGGTCTTAATATATAGGAGGTAATGGCGGTCCGGAAAGAAGACCGGAATCTTCTTCGTCCTCTTCAAAAAGAAAGTCGGTAGAAATGTACTCTTCTCCAATATCTGATATAAATCTGGAAGGATTTTGTAAATTAGTTTTTCCAAAAATTGTTCTCATATAAGCAGATGAAAGAAAAGCTTTGACTTTTGCTCTGGTTAAAGCAACATAAAAAAGCCTTCTTTCCTCCTCTTCGTCTCTTGTTTCTTCCGTTATTGGGTCATGAGGAAAAAGCCCTTCTTCCAATCCTGAAATAAAAATGTAATCAAACTCTAAACCTTTAGCGGCATGAACTGTCATAAGTTTAATGTTTTGAGTTTCTTCCGGAGGTATTGAGTCTTGATCATTAAAAAGAGAAACATGCTCCATAAAATATCTAAGACCTTCTTCGGGACCTTTGTGGTCGTACTGAGAAGCTAAGGTCACTAATTCGCGAACATTTTCCAGTCTTTCATCTTCTCCTCTTTCTTTATACCATTTACTTAAACCTGTTTCTTCCAGTACATACTTAACAAGTTCCGACGGATTGGTTTCTGTACTTTTTTTATTGATTTTATCTATTAATCTTTTAAAAATTTCAATTTTTTCTTTTGTTTTGTTTGGCAGATCTTTTTCTTTGCCTTCCAAAAACTTATTTAAAGTAACTTTTCCTATACCTCTGGTCGGAACATTAATAATACGTTTTAAAGAACTGATATTTTTTTTGTTTAAAGAGGTTTCAAGGTAGGAAATAACATCTTTTATTTCTTGTCTTTCTAAAAATTTTGTTCCTATTACGGTATAAGGAATGTTTTTTCTTAAAAAAGCTTCTTCTAAAGAACGTGATTGAAAGTTGGTTCTGTAAAGAACCGCAATATTTGAAGGTTCAATACCTTCTTTTAATAAGTTTTGTGTTTTCTCTGTTATTATTTCCGCCTCTCTTGATTCTGAACTTGCAATAAAATATTCAATTTTCTCCCCTTCTTTATTTACTGTATGTAAATTTTTTTCTTTTCTTTGATTATTAAAAGAAATAACTTTATTGGCGGCATTTAAAATATTTTTTGTTGAACGATAGTTTTCTTCCAGTATTATGGTTTTAGTTTTGGGGTAATTTTTTTCAAAATTTAACATTGTATCAACATTTGCTCCTCTCCAACTGTATATACACTGATCAAGATCACCGGTTACACAGATGTTTTGGTGTTTTTTTGTTAGTAGATCTATTAGTTTGCATTGAATATCGTTGGTGTCTTGGTATTCATCGACATGTATATGAGACCAATATTCTTGGTATAAATTTCTTATTTCAGGGTTTTTTTTCAATATTTCCAAAGGTTTTATTAAAAGGTCGTCAAAATCAACTAAAGATTCTTCTTTTAAGAGTTTTTCGTATTCTTTTAAAATATCTATTTTAAAGTTAAAAAAGTACTGAGGTTTATCCTTTGTTTTTGATAAGTTGTTTTTTTGTTTTGATATATAAGATAGGGTTTTATTTATATCGTTTGATTTATTGTCTATATCATTTTTACGAAAAACTTCTTTAAGTATCTGTTTTGAACGCTGTCTGTCAGCTATAGAGAAGTTTTTTTCTAAACCGGCTTCTTTAAAATGGTTTCTTAGAATAAAAACCCCTAAAGAGTGAAATGTTGATATAAAAGGACTTTGAATTTCAAAGACATTTTTTTCGTTTTTTAAGAGGATATTTACTCTTTCTTTCATTTCTGAAGCAGCTTTATTAGTGAAAGTTATTGCCAGTATTTTTTGAGGTTTAACACCTGAGTTTATAATAGAGGCGATTCTTGAAGTAAGTGTTCGTGTTTTACCTGTACCTGCTCCTGCAATTATTAAAACCGGACCGTTATGAGTTTCAACAGCCTCCTTCTGTTTTTTGTTTAATTTATCTAATAATATTTCAGACATAACTAATGCATAATAACATAAAGAGTTTAAAAATATTTAAAATAAAAACCTTATTTTTTATCCACAATTGTTTTTTAAAACAATGCATAAGTTCACTTCAACATGGGAATCCTTAATTAAGGAAATACCATGCGACA
>CAZLGQ010000034.1:0-4833 GCA_964559575.1 uncultured Candidatus Saccharibacteria bacterium
TATTTTCATTTTTTAGAGAAATTAAGAGAAAAACATCTTTCCAGATATAGAAAACAAACTTCTTTTTATTTACAAACAAAATCATCAAATAAAAATAAAAAGTATTTATCTTACAACTCAGAACCGGAAAAAGATAAAGAAGAGTTTGGGGATAATTAGTGAACCTTGTCACGTTAGAATCAATCTGTATAATGACTTAAAGGAATTTTTAAAGCCTGGGTAGCTCAATTGGCTAGAGCAGCCGATTTGTAATCGGCAGGTTGTGGGATCATGCCCCACCCCAGGCTCATTACTGTTTTTTTGCTTGATTAATTTTAATATTAAGTTTAATATTAAAAACAGGAAATTTTAAATTTTAATATAATAAAAATATGCACGAAGAAGAAAATAACCACTTTAATCAGGAATTTGAAGGAGGAGAAGAAGAAAACCAAGAAAACACACATAAAGATAGTACTTTATCTTTATCTTCGTTTTCATTTAAAAATTTTTATGAATTAGGGGGAGCTTTTTTAGTAGCTTTAGCTTTTCTTATTCCTATATTTTTTATTCCATCTAGGTTTTTTGATTTTACTACCGGAAAGATGGTGCTATTGATAGTTTTTGTATTGGTTGGATTGTTTTTAGCTGTAACTTTGATCTTAAAAAAAGGAAAAGCTGCTATTCCTTTTCATCCTGTTTTTGCAGCTGCCTTAGCTATTCCTGTGGTTTATTTTATATCAGGGATTTTTTCTGTTTCAGGGTTAACACTATCAGTTGCCGGTTATGGATCTGAAACTTATAGTTTTGCAGCTTTATTATTTTTTATTATTTTGTTTTTCTTGTCATCTTTTTATTTTCAGAAAAATAATCATATATTTTATTTTTATCTATCTTTATTGGCTTCTGCTACGATTTTAACTTTGTTTTTGATTACTCGTTTAATTTTAGGAACCGATTTTCTGTCTTTTGGTTTCTTTAATAACTTAAGTTCTACTCCTGTTGAATCTTGGAATGCTATTGGAATACTCTTTGGGATTATCCTGATCTTAGCTGTTTTTACTCTTGAGATGTTCAAATTAAAACCTGCTTTTCGTTGGTCTCTTGTATCTACTATATTGGTTTCTTTTTTCTTTCTGATTATTACAGGTATGGTTTGGTTGTGGGTTTCTATCGCTTTGATCATATTAGGATTTATTATCTATCAAATGATGGATAAAAATTCTGGTAGTGAAGAATTAAATATACCAACAGTATCGCTTGTATCTTTGTTTGTTGTTCTTTCTTTAGTATTTTTTGGTGGTCCTTTCTCTGATATGCTTTCAGAGACAATGGAACTTCAAGAAGATAGAGTTAATCTTACACACTCTTCAACTTTGGAAGTTGCAAAACAAACTTTGTATCATGAAGGTAGTTTAACTAACTTTCTTATTGGAGCTGGTCCTGTAGATTTCTCTTATCAATGGGGAAAGTATAAACCGGATGATGTTTTAGCAAGTCGTTTTTGGAATGTAGATTTTAATCAAGGATCCAGTTATTTTAGTTCTATGCCGGTAACAGTAGGAGTGGTTGGGGTATTGACGTGGATGGCTTTTGTTATTTTGCTATTATATCTTATCTATCGTGGTTTAACTAAATCTTTTGAAGATAAAATTACTCGTTATGTTTTTATTTCTTCTTCTGCTATCACCGCTCTTCTTTTGGTATCAATGTTGGTAACAGTTGTACCTGTTGCTCTCTTAACCATATTCTTTATATCTGCAGCTATTCCGGTGGGTATTTTAATTCGTGAAAATAGAATAAAGCTTATACCTTTAGAACTAAATAAAAACGATCAAAATGGTTCATTGTATATCATTCTATTAATAGTTGTTTCTGGAGTTTTGGTTCTTTTTGGAATGTTCCTTATTCAGAGAGCCGTTTCTGCTGTCTTTTTTGAAAAGGCTGCTAATGCATTTTATAGAGAAAGAGATGTGGAAACTGCAGAGTTTAATTTTGTGTGGGCAACTAATCTTTCAAGCCAAGATAGGTATTATAGAATTGCTTCAGAATTTCCATTAGATAGTATTCGACAAAGAGTTTCAGCTTTACAGTCGGGTGATATTAGTCAGGAAGAATTTTCACAACTATCTGTGTCCGATCTCAGACAGTCTTTAAGTAGGGCAACATTGGCAACTGAATTAAATAAAAGAGGATATAGAAATTGGCTTCAATTGGGTCAGATATATCAAGAGATGTTTGTTTTTAATTTTGAAGATATAGATCCTTATACCCTTTCTAAGGAAGCGTATGAAGAAGCTTTAGAAAATAATCCTAAAAACCCATCCATTTTACTTCAAAAGGCTCGTTTAGAGTTTTTGGCAGATAATTTTGAGGAAGCTCGTCAGTATAATGAAAAAGCTCTTGAGATGAAACCTAATTATGCAAACTCAATTTTCTTTAATTCAAGGTTAGCGATTGAGGCCGGTGATTTGGAAGAGGCTAAAGAATTTATTATAAGAGCAATCAATTTAGAACCTTTTGATCCCGGTTTACATTTTCAACTTGGTATTTTGCGATATGAGGAAAATGATATGGAAAGAGCAGTAAGATCTTTGACCAGTGCAGTTTTATTATCACCCAGGTTTGATAACGCTAGGTACTTTTTAAGTCTTGCACTTTATCAGACAGGAGAAAGTGAACAAGCCATAGATCTTATGGATGATCTGGCCTCGAGGTATGAGGAAACAGATCAACTTAGAAAGGTTGTTGATAATATGCGCGCAGGAGAAGTTGATCCAATGGAAGGCGTAGGAGAGTTTGATGAACCGACACCTGAAATGCCAATTGAAGAGGATATTCCTGACGCTGATTCAGATGAAACTATTTCTCCTGAAGACATAGATGATTTAGAAGATCCGGAAGATTTAGAGGAAGGTGATGAGTAAAGAAAGTCTGTAACCTAGCATCTCATGGTTAGACGGTTTTTTAATTTTTTAAACAGTGAAATTTTAGGTATTCATCAGGCTGCTTTTCTGTTGGGTTTTTTTGCATTGTCTTCCCAGTTTTTAGCTCTTATTCGTGATAGGCTTTTAGCTCACAATTTTGGAGCAGGGATTGAGTTAGATATATATTACGCTGCTTTTAGAGTTCCTGATTTTATATTTGTTACAGTGGGTTCTATTGTTTCTATTTCTATAATAGTACCTTTTTTAGTTGAACATTTTAAAAAGGGTTTTGAAGAAGCTGGAGATTTTATAAATCAGGTATTTACTTATTTTTTTTCTATTATCATTTTTATAAACGGGCTGATTTTTTTACTAGCACCTTTTATATTAAGTATTGTTTTCCCCGGCTTTTCAGGTGATAATTTTGAAAGTTTGGTTTTACTAACTCGGATAATGCTTATTTCTCCGATACTTTTAGGAGTATCTAATCTTTTAGGAAGTATAAGTCAGACTTATAAGCGTTTTTTTCTGTATGCTTTAAGTCCGGTAATGTATAACTTTGGAATAATTTTTGGAATAATTTTCTTGATTCCTTATTTTGGTATTTTAGGTGTAGTTTTAGGTGTTATTATCGGAGCATTATTACATCTTTCTGTTCATTTACCTTTTGTTATAAAAAAAGGACTTTTACCAAAAATATCTTTAAAGCCAAATTTTTCTTTATTTCGTTTAATAACATCTACTTCTATTCCCAGAACTTTGACTTTAAGTATTACTCATCTTTTAATACTGGTCTTTATTTCCATCGCCTCTTTAATGTCTGATGGTTCAATAACTATTTTCAGTTTTTCTTTTAATATTCAGTCGGTAATTTTAAGCATAGTAGGAGTTAGTTATTCTGTTGCTGTTTTTCCTACATTGGCTAAATTGTTTTCAGAAGGAAAAAGAAAAATGTTTTGGGATCATGTTACAGTATCGGCTCAACATATAATATTTTGGTCTGTGCCGGCTGCTGTTTTGTTTATAGTTTTAAGAGCTCAGATAGTTCGTGTTATTTTGGGAACCGGTTTATTTGGTTGGGAAGCAACGCAGTTAACTGCAGCTGCATTGGCTTTGTTTTCATTTTCTGTTGTTTTTCAGGGCTTAATTCTTCTTTTTGTAAAAAGTTATTATGCTATGGGAAAAACATTTTTACCTTTAAAGGTTAATGTTTTTTCGGGTATTTCAGGAGTAGTTTCTGCTTTTATTTTACTTTTTATTTTTAAAAATATGGAAAACTTTCGTTTTTTTATAGAAGCACTTTTAAGAGTAGAAGAGTTAAATGGTACCGAGGTTTTAATGCTTCCATTGGGTTTTTCTTTAGGTATGATAGTAAACGGTGTTTTACTATGGGTTTTAATAGAAAAACAGTATAGAGGTTTTTCTGCTCCTATTATATCAACCTTTTCACAGGTTTTTGCAGCGGCGGTTATTGGGGGGTCTTCAGCTTATGTGGTTTTGGGGGTTTATAGTATTTTTATTGAATTAGATACTTTAATAAATGTTTTAATACAGGGAGTACTTGCTGGTTTAGTTGCTGTTTTGATGAATGTTTTGGTTTTGATCTTATTAAAGAATAAAGAAATAAAAACTGTTTTAGAGACGGTAAAACGTCGTTTTTGGAAAATTCAGATAATGACAGGTTTTAGTTCTGATAATTTTTAGTAATATATATTTTCTTTACTATAAATATATATTGAGTTAGTATAACTTTGTGTTTTTAATAATTTAATTAGATGACAGATAAAATACGTAATTTTTCAATAATTAGTCATGTTGATCATGGGAAGTCTACGCTTGCTGATAGAATGCTTGAGGTCACAAAAACAATAGAAGATAGAAAAATGAGAGATCAGGTTTTGGATAATATGGATCTGGAGCGGGAGCG
>CAZLGQ010000035.1:0-4578 GCA_964559575.1 uncultured Candidatus Saccharibacteria bacterium
CCTCAATGAATACAGGACGAGGTATTAAGAACCTTAAAGAATCGACGGTGTTAGGATTAGGAGAGGGTATTATGCGAGATCTTAAAGATGGCACTTCTCCTGTTTCTTCGTCTACACCTTCTACGATCCTTTTTCTGTCGATCTTGAATTCATGAACATGTTCATATGGCCAGAAAATACCAATAAACCTTATTCCAAACCTGTTCCAAAGCAATTTTTGGAACCAAAAAGTGACTTTTGATGAACCGTAAAAGAAAGCTTTATCTCTTTCCTCTTTATTTTCGGTTCTGATAAGCCATCGTCTTCCTTCAAAATCTTCAGATTCTGAAAGTTTATGACCGCCAACATTTGGCCAAACGGCTTTCATAGCATCACCTTTGTTTATGAATACGACACTTCCTTGTTCAACTTTAGCAAAGTACCACCCAAGGTGAGCTAAAAGAAGAATTATTGCCGTACCCATGGCTAAGATCAACAGTAATAAAATTACTGTTGGGAGCACAGTCCAAAATATTTCCATCATATTGATTTGTTTAACCTAATAATGTTTTCAAAGAGCACTTTTAAATAATGCTTTAAAAATTATATATTGTCAAGATTAATAAAGAAAAACTGATCTAAAATTAGATCAGTTTATAAATATTTTAGTTATTTATTATATTTAGGCAGGTTCAAATGTAAGTTGTCTTTCTTCGGTATTTACGTCTTTTAGTTTAACTTTTAATGTATCTCCCAAGGTATATTTTTTGCCTGTGTTTTTTCCTATTAAGGCAAATTTCTTTTCATCAAATTCATAAAAATCATCTTTAAGTTTACTTGTGTGTATAAGTCCGGAAGATAGGGTTGTTAATTCTTCAACATATAGCCCCCAAGAAACCACTCCGGATATGGTGGCATCAAATATTTCTCCTTTATGTTTTTCCATATATTCAACCTGTTTTAACTTTATTGATTCTCTTTCAGCTTCGGCTGCTTTTATTTCGGAATCGGTGGATTCTTTTGCTATTGCTTCCAATGAAGATAGTTCTTTTGATGTCATCTTTTTTCCTTTTATTTTTTTTGATATTAATCGATGAACAACAAGGTCCGGGTAACGTCGTATAGGAGAGGTGAAGTGAGTGTAATATTTAAAAGCTAGTCCAAAGTGACCTATATTTTTTGTTGAGTATATAGCTTTAGCCATAGATCTGATAGTTGCAGTTTTAACAAGTGTTTCTTCGTTTTTGCCTGTAACATTTTTTAACACCCTGTTTAGATCTTTAGGTGCTATATCTTCAGGATTTACTGATATGTTGTGCCCCAAAGCTTTTAGAAGTATAAGTAGACTTTCTATTTTTTCCGGATCCGGTTTTTCGTGAATCCTATATATTACTCCTCGTTTCTTTCCTTTTTTCTTTTTCTGTCCTTCATAAAGGAAGTGTGCTACTTCCTTGTTCGCTAATAGCATAAAGTCTTCTATGAGTTTATTAGTATCCATTCGTTTTTTGATGAATATTTTTTTAGGTACCCCGTTTTTATCAAGATCAAAACCTATTTCATTGGTTTCAAAATCTATAGCTCCTTTTTTAAATTTCTTTTTTCTTAATTTTTTAGCAATACTATCTAAAGTTTTGAGTTCTTCAAAGAACTCTCCTTCTTCATTATCAAGAATTTCTTGAGCTTTCTCATAAGTAAATCTTTGATCAGATTTTATAACTGTTTTTCCAAACCATCTGTCTTTTATAACTCCTTCATTATTAATAGTAAAGACTGCTGAAAAAGCACGTTTGTCTTCAGAAACATTTAAACTACAAAGGTCATTGGATAGTTCCTCTGGAAGCATTGGAATAGTTCTATCAACTAAGTAAACTGAAGTCCCTCTCTTTCTGGCTTCTTTGTCTATATGTGTTCCTTCTTCTACAAAAAAAGAAACATCTGCAATGTGTATTCCAACTTCCCAGTTATCTTTATCAATTTTTTTAACTGAAAGAGCATCGTCAAAGTCTTTTGCATTTTCAGGGTCTATAGTAAAAGTTACTCTGTCACGCATATCTTTACGTTTTTCGTCCGGTCTTATTTTTGGTCTGGATTTTTGGATTTTTTTTGCTTCTTTTTCTACCTTTTGAGGAAATTTAACATCAAAACCTTTTTCTTTAACTATGGCATTCATTTCCACGTCATGTTCTCCGGCCGGACCAATAACTGTTATGATCTTAGCTTCCGGATTTTTTTTGGGATTTTCCCATTTGGTCATTTTGACCATAGCTTTGTGTCTGTTTAAGGCATTATCCGGCGGATTTAAAATACGAAATTCTTTATATATTCTTCTGTCGTCCGGTAAGAGTAGACATTCTTTTTTTGATCTTTTTATTTCACCTACAAATTCATAACGGTTACGTTTAATTATTTCTGTAACCTTTCCTTGAATTCTTCCGTTTTCCTTTCTTTGGTCAGTAGTTACCTTTACCGTGTCTTCGTTAAGTGCTGTATTTAATTTTTTTTCTTTTATTTCAATATCTTCTTCAAGATCATCGTTTGACAAATAACCGATACCACGAGTGGTAATTGAAATAGTTCCTTTGTAAGTTTCTTTCTTTTTATTCATATTAAGTTTCATAATATACCACATTCTTTTTTAAATAAAGAATAAATTTAAAATGTCTTTATCTTTAAAAAGAATTGACCTTTCTGTCAGGCTTTGGTACGATAGCCAATATGTTAAAAATAAGATTACAGCGTGTTGGTAGGCGTCATGAGCCAGCCTTTAGAATAGTGGTTACTGAATCTTCCAGAGCTCCTAAGAGTAATAATTTTATTGAAATATTAGGATCTTATGATCCCAGACAAAAAGATAAAACTAAAATAGAAGAAGAACGTATTAAGTATTGGATCTCAAAAGGTGCTCAGGTTTCAGATACTATACATAACCTTTTAATAACTAAGGGAGTTATAGAAGGTAAGAAGATAAATGTTTTACCTAAAAAAAGACCTCAAGTTTCCGGTGATGAAAATAAAGAAGAGGTAGAAAATAAAGAGAAAACAGTTACAGAAAAAGAGGAGGAAAACAAAGAAGAAAGTGATGTAAGTGAAGATACTTCAAAAGAAGATAAGGCTGTTGATGATAGTGCTAAAAAGGAAGAAGAGGTAAAATAATAAAAAACATTTTTTATTTTAAAGGGATATTTTTAGTATCCACTTTTTTTAATTGACATATTTTTTAAAAAGTTTAAATTATAATAAGCAGGCATATGACGGCTGTTCGCCGTTTAACTGGTCGAGTGATCTGCGGAAATTCTTTTATGAGTTAATTCTGATTTTATGGAAAAGGACCAAGAATTTTTAGAGTATGTAATAAAATCGCTTGTAGATAATCCGGATAAAGTAAAAGTAGATAGAGAAGTTGATGAAATGGGAGTGTTAATGACACTTGATATAGATCCAGCTGACATGGGTAAGGTTATTGGTAGATCTGGAAATACAGCTAAAGCTATCAGAACTCTTCTTAGGGTTGTAGGGATGAAGAATAATGCTCGAGTTAATCTCAAAATAAATGAGCCTCAAGGTGGTACCGGTGGTTCAAACAAAGCTTATTCTGCTGAAAATCCAAAGAAAGATGTAGATGAAGCGGTAAGCGATCTAAAACTGTAATAGTTACGGTTTTAAAATATAAAGATCAAAACACTCCGGTATTTACCGGAGTGTTTGTTTAGAGATTAAATTTTAATTTAGAATATGAATTTTCATATCATAACACTTTTTCCTGAGGCAATAGAACCTTATTTAAAAACTTCTATTTTAGGTAAAGCTTTGGAAAAAAAGAAAATAAAAGTTTATTTTTATGATCCAAAAGATCATCTAAAAGAACCTAAAGAGCGTGTGGATGGGAAGCCTTTTGGTGGAGGTCCGGGAATGGTTATACGTCCGGAACCTGTTATTAAGGCTATAAATAAGGCTAAAGGTAAGAAGAAAAAAGTAAAAATTATTTTTTTTGACAGGAAAGGCAAACGTTTTACAAACGATCGTGCTAAAGGTTTATGTAATTATGATCATTTAATATTGATATGTGGTAGATATGAGGGTATAGATGCCAGGGTTTTTGAGGTCTTTAAAAATGAAGATATTGAACGTATTTCAATAGGTTCTTTTATTTTAACCGGTGGAGAAGTTCCGGCTTTAGCAGTGATAGATAGTGTGTCTAGACAGATAGAAGGAGTTTTAGGAGATCAAAATTCCTTAGAAGAGAACAGATCAGCCGGGAGGTCTGTATATACAAGACCTTCCTCTTTTTTTTATAAACAGAAAAAATATTCTGTTCCTTCTGTTTTATTATCCGGTCATCATGATAAGATAGAGAAGTGGAAAAAAAGAAAGGGTTAGTTTTTAAAGATCCTTTAAATATAGTCAGAAGAGTATCCTTGTAATTTATTAAATATTGTTTTTAGTTTTTTAAAAAAGTACAATTAGATAATACAGCCTGTTGACTTTTTTTAAAAAAAATGTAAAATGTTTTTTCGTACGGCTTTCGATTGAGTTGAGGCAGCATTTATTGCAGAGTTTCTTGAAGATATTAAGATTTATTAGTATAATTGATCGCTATCA
>CAZLGQ010000036.1:0-4408 GCA_964559575.1 uncultured Candidatus Saccharibacteria bacterium
ATATTATGAATACATTACAAGTTGGAAATTCCCAAGTAGGGTGGACTAATACATAATATTGACAAATATTAATTAGTTTTATATTATTTTGGGAGTTCTTTGAAACACTGTCTTTATTAATTTTAAAAGTTTTATCGGTTTAGTCGAACCGATCTATTTAAAAGTGTTCACCTTAAAGTAGCTGTGCTACTTTAGAGGTGGCGCGGCGATTTGATAAAATTAAGGTGGGCTTAATTTAGAAAATATTATGTATAATAATAATTTGAAAAGTAGGTCCCCTAAAAACGAAGAGAATCGCTTACAAAGTCCATCTTCAAGGTTAGATAATTTATCTCCGGAGTTAAAAAAAATTAGAGAAGAAGATCCTAAATTTTTCAGGAAGATGGTTAACTTATTTAGTGAAGACAGAATTAGATTTGCCAATTATTTAAAAAATAAAAAGAAGGTCGGTATTGAAATAGCTAAAAATGCCGCTATTTGGAACGATCAAAACGTAGATGATTTAACCTTTAGGGATGATAGTGAGCTTATAGCAAGCTTTTCTTCTTGGGGTGATCTTGTTAGAGATGTTCATATGGATGATTTTGGACGGTATGGAAGTTTTCCGGTAAAAGATGAAGAAGATGTATATCTTGAAGTGATCAAAGATATCGTTAGATCTATTGATACCAAAAGGGTAATGTGGGCTTCGTCCTGTTTATCTTGGGTCATTAGGCCTCGTTTTGGTTATGTCTATCAAAAAGACGGAAAGATGACCTTAATTGTTATAGATGATGAAGGTTATATAGAAAGAGTGGGTGTTGGAATTCCATGGATTGAAGTGGTAAGAGAAATGAATTCATTTTACAAGATAGATTTTTTTGAGGAATAATTTCCTTTTTTAAGATAAAGGGCCGGTCTAAAAAAGCAAGGTTTTTACCTTGCTTTTTTGTTTTTAGTTGATGTTGACAAAATTAAATAATAATGATATTTTTTAAAAAGTTCTTTGAAAGTGTTATTAATTTAAAAAGATAGTTTGGCTTCTGAAAGTGTTTTTTAATAAAAGACCCTTTCGGAGGCCAAAAACCTCTTTTTATTAATAACAAAAATTGTATGGGGAAATTAAATGAATTTTTTAACAAGCTTTACTTTGAGATAGAAGGTCAGTTAGAGGTAAATAAGAATGGTCTTGTTCTAAAACCTGAAAATCCGGTTGAATTAATAAGGTTAAGTCATCTTTTGAAAAAGTTGGATGAAAGAGGTTATGTTCTCTCTAATGAATGTAAGAAAAAAGATATTAAACCTAGTATTAAAAAATCAACAGAAGACAGTAAGTTAAAGTTGGAGGTTGATTTTAAAGTAAAAGGTGAAGAAGAGTTTCGTGGTAAAGCAAAAGATTTTTATTAATATTTAATTATTATAGATATACCAAAAGGATGCTTTTGATAGAATTTCCCAAAAGAGGTTAGCAGTAAATGTTAACCTCTTTTTATTTTTTGACAAAAAAAAGATCTGCTTTATATTTACACCAGTTCATTGAAAGGGCAATATTATTAGCCGCAGCCGGTTTCAGTCGGATCGGTAAAAAGTTTTTATATCTTTATAAGGTTATTTGTTAGTAATAATAAAAATAACAAACCGTTTAAAATTGATATAAAAGACTTTTATAAATATAAAAAAATTATGGAAACATTATATTTTATTTTTGAAATTATAAGTGTTTTTGGTCTTTGGATCACGGGTTTATCTATATTTGTTGTTTTCTTTATGTATGCTATGAGTAGACGATGTATATATGAAGATAATGATCATATAGAAGAAGGGATGTCCATTTTTTTGTTTGGTTTTGCTGTAATGTTATATTTTCTTTTTACCGGTTTGGTTGCTTTGATGTTTTTCATGGTTGCTTGGTAAATTTTCGGCTAAAATGTTGCAAAAGATATTAAGTTAAGATATTTAAAAAAAGACCGATAGATTATTTCGGTCTTTTTTTGTTAATTTTTTACAAAAACTTATTTTTTGTTTATATTATATAGGTTCTTTTTAAAACATTAATTTTCATCAGTCTGTCGAACTGATGATGTAATTATAAGTGTCAACTTCATGAGTTCGTGTTACTACTCATGAAGTAACACGAAAAAGGTCGTTTTATGAGGTTGATCTAATTGATCAATCAACATGGAATTATTTTTTGCCTTTTTTGCTTTTCTGTTTTTGGTAATGGTTATTCCGATCTTTGGAGCTCTGTTATCTGAAAAAGAACAGATCAGTGATCTAGAAGGGAATTTTGTTCTTGGTTTTATTTCTTTTTTAATAGGTTTGATTTTGGGTTTTTTATTGGCTTTTTTGATCAATTCTATATTTTAATAGAATTGATCGTTGTAGAAAAAAATAGGTAATATTATTAAAAAAGTAAACGATCATAAATTAATGTAAAAGACCGATTTTAAATCGGTCTTTTTGGTTTAAGTAATTTGAAGTTGATTTAGTGTTGACAAATATTAAATTTTATTTAATATTATATTGGTTCTTTTAAATTATTAGTTTTAAAAACATTAACTTTCAAGTTAATGAAAATTATAAGTGTTTTCTTCATGAGTTCGTGTTACTCATGAAGTAACACGAAAAAAGTCGTTTCATGGGGTTAACTTAATCGATATATCACATGGAATTAATTCTTGAATTTATTGTTTTGGTTTTTATTATCTTTATAATTTCAGTTTTGGTTGGTTTTTTTGGAATGATCTGGACTTATATGAAGCAAATTGAAGAATCCGAATTTGATTTTTGGAATACGGTAATTCTTTCTTTCATTTTCTTCGTTATGTTGTTTTATTCCATTGCCTTATTTTATTTATTTTTCCAATTAATTCTTTCTTAGAATTAATTTGAACTGTAAAGATCTTAAAAGACAAGACAAAAGACCGGTTTATGCCGGTCTTTTTCTTTTTTTAAATTATTTAAATTGTGTTAAAATTTAGCTTATGAAAATAGGGGCTCATGTTTCAACTGCCGGAGGATATTTTAGGGCGGTTAGTAGGGTATCAGATATTGGGGGAAACTGTCTTCAGATCTTTTCAACCTCTCCCAGAGGTTGGAGATCTGCTGATCCTAAAAAAGAAGATCTGCTTAAATTTAAGAAAGCTATAGAGGACTATTCGGTTTCTCCGGTTTATTTTCATGCTTCTTATCTTATAAACCTAGCGGGTTCTAAGGAGATACAGGAGAAGTCAGTGAAATCAATGATATCAGAATTAAATATCGCCGGTAATTTTGGAATAGTTGGAACAGTTGTTCATTTGGGTTCTTTTAAAAGCGGTAAGACGGAAGATAATGAAAAACCTTTATTTGAAACAGATGAGTTTGCTTATAAAGATTTGTTTAGGAATATAAAGAATATTTTAAAGGAAACTCCTAAAAATACTTTTTTGATAATAGAAAATATGGGAACCAGAAAAATCGGAAAGAATCTTGAGGAGATAGCTTTTATAATTAATAAGATAAATAACCCTAGAATTAGAGTCTGTTTAGATACTTGCCATCTACATGCAGCCGGTATTGATCTTTCAACCAATGATTCTCTGGAGAGGTTTTTAAATAGATTTGATGATCTTGTAGGTCTTTCTCTTTTGGAGTGTATTCATATTAATGATAGTAGAGATGAGTTTGGTTCCTTAAGGGATAGACATGAAAATATTGGAGATGGAAAAATACCAAAAGATGTTTTTTCTTTAATTTTAAATCATTCAAAATTAAAGAGTATTCCTTTTATAGCTGAAGTACCCGGTGTTAATGGTCTAGGTCCCGATAAGGAGAATTTGGACAGAATAAAAAAGATGGTCTTAGACTAAGTGTGTTTAGTTTTTTATGTTAAAATAGATTTCTATGAAACAAGCGGAAGCGCTTGATATTTTAAAAACTGGCAAGAATGTATTTATAACCGGAGAACCGGGATCGGGTAAGACTTACCTTATAAATGAATACATATCTTATTTACGTGACAGAGGTATTAAACCTGTCATTACGGCTTCTACCGGAATCGCAGCTACTCATATAGGAGGTTGTACTATTCATTCTTGGAGTGGTATAGGTATAAAAGATGATCTTTCTTCTTATGAGTTAGAGGCATTAAATGAAAAGAAGTATTTAGTAAAAAAGATAACAGGTTCCAATGTTTTAATAATTGATGAGATATCCATGTTGGATGGGAAGGTTTTGGATACGGTAGATAAGGTTCTTTGTGAAATAAGAAAAGATGAGCGTCCTTTTGGTGGTATGCAGGTTGTATTTTCTGGAGATTTTTTTCAACTTCCGCCGGTTACTTCTTTTGGAGAAAGGTTGTTTGCTTATGGATCAAGAGCTTGGAAAAAAGCAAAACCTGTAACCTGTTATTTAGAAGAACAGTTCAGACAGACTGATGATCGTATGC
>CAZLGQ010000037.1:0-4135 GCA_964559575.1 uncultured Candidatus Saccharibacteria bacterium
ATATTATGAATACATTACAAGTTGGAAATTCCCAAGTAGGGTGGACTAATACAAAAATTTTTTTAAAATGGTTTAATATGTTAATCTTTTTTTAGAAAAGGTAACTTGTTTTTAGTTGAGGAGTTTTCACAACAGATAGGAGAAATTTAGAGCTATGACAGATAATGTTCCTGAAGAGTTTATCCCTTCCCCAAGAAAGAAAAAGGGAGTGGGAACAAAGGAAGATAAGCCGGAGAGCACTTCGACACAAGGAAGGAATGAGTCCGGTAATTCCAGCTGTTTGCTTCCTGAAGAGTGTTCGTCTTTAAGGTCATGTTCAGACCTTGATAATGAACAGATTCCAATGTAGGATATTTGGTCTGTTTAGTGAAAACAAAACGAACCCTGTCTGTACAGGGTTCTTTTATTTGGGTTTGAGTTTTTATTAGTTAAGTATTTGGTCTATTTTGGAGGCGATTATGAAGTCATTTTCTGATAGGCCGTTTATTATGTGGGTGGTAAGTACAATATCAAGGTATTTATAGTTATATAAGCTTATATCCGGATGGTGATCTTCAGGATCAACGATCTCAGCTATTTTGTTTATAATTTTTACAGCTTCAAGAAAATTTTTACAAATAAAAGTTCTTTTTATTTTAGAACTGTTTAAATTTTGCCACTCTTTATTAATTTTATGTAGCATTTCTTCAACTTCAGTTGAGTTAAAAGGGGATTCAGTTTTTTTAATGATCTTACATTTTTTATTTTTTAGTTTTGAATTATCCATGTTTTAATTTTAACATAGTTTTAAAATAGGGTTAGTAGTGATAATATAATTTTATTAAATTAAAAATCTAATTAATTTTGATATGAAATGGACATTGGTTTTAGGAACAGCTCGTTCTGGAGCTAAAAGTAAATTAGTAGTAAATTGGATAAATGATTTTTTGAATAATAATTTTAAAGCTGAAATTAGAAAGGTGGATATTTCTGATTTTGTTCTAAGTAGAACAGTACCGGCTGATCAAAAGGATCCGGTGGCCGATAAATGGAGAGAGATAGTTGAAGATAGCGATGGTTTTTTTATAGTTACGCCGGAATACAATAAAAGTTTTCCGGGAGAGTTAAAGATACTTTTAGATAGTACTTATGTTGAGTATAAGAAAAAACCGGTAGCTATCTGTGGAGTATCGGCAGGGGGGTTTGGTGCTGTTCAGGCAGTTTCTTCTCTTCAACAGTATTTATGGAATTTACAGATGATCACTGTTAATAAAGCTCTTTATGTTTCTAATGTAAATGATCTTTTTGATGATCAGGGTAGTTTATTAAAAAGTGACCACGAAGATAAACTAAAAGTAGTAGCGAAAGAACTGGAATGGTTTTCTGATTTATTAAAAAACTCCTAAAGTAATTTTTTATTGATTCTATTATTAAAAAATAAAATATTAAATATTGACATTTTATTTAATTTGTTTTACTCTTTTTAAAGAAAAAAGTACATTTGTTCTAGTCACCACCTCCAATCAAGATCACAAAAAAGAAAGGTTAGAGACCATGCATGATGAAACGAGGTTTAGGCCAGAGAATGATGATTTCAGATTTGAGATCGAAGAAGTGGAACACAAGGAAGACTCTTTTTTAATGTCCTTGTTACCTCTTGTCATTCTCATTGTAGTAGCCAGTTTATTCATGTGGTGTTTACAAAACGCTATGATGTATGATCTGGGGGCGAATTTTCACTCAGCTGAGAAGTACGTCCAAGAAACCTTTGACTGGTCGGGTATAAGCCAGTATGACATCTTGGTTTGTAAAAGAACCGAGGAAACCTACCTTGTGAAAGGAGTTAAGCTCTCCAGAGGGGAGTTAACGGTCAAAGTGGCGGAAGACAGGGATTGCCTTAACGGTTTTTTTAGGGATTATAAGGCGATCCGGTTTCCGGACAGTTATGATCTTTACGATCTCATTAGGAGAGGTGACGAAGAATGGCCTGAACTACGAAGACAGTTCTAGTTTCAGGTCATTTTGAGGTCCTTCGGTCGCTTGGCGACCGAAGGACCTTTCTTTTTTTGAGATCTAATAATATTTATAAAAATTTATTTTAAGTTATACTAAAAATCTTAGTTATATTTACAAATAGATCTTAATTAATATATTTTAATATGAATAAAGAAAAAAGAACCAGCTTTGATAATTTTATTGATAATTTAAATAAAGTAGCGGAAAGGTTGGGTCTTACGAATGAGGAGATAAAATCTATTTCTACACCTGATGCTATTAGAAAAAAGAGTTTAGAAGTTGAGATAAAAGGTCAAAAAAAATATTTAAATACTTATAGGGTTCAGTTTTCCAATGCAAGAGGACCATATAAAGGTGGTATTCGTTTTCATCCTGAAGCTGATCTGGAAGAAGTTAAGTCTCTAGCTGCTGAAATGGCTATTAAGTGTGCAGTTGTTGGTGTTCCTTTTGGAGGGGCTAAGGGTGGTATTCAGTTTGATCCTAAGGTTTTAAAATCTGTTGAAGTAGAAAAGGTGGCAAGAACTTGGGTTAGAGATATGTATCAGTATTTAGGACCTGATTTTGATATTCCAGCTCCGGATGTTAATACTAATAGTCAGATCATGGGATATATGATGGATGAGTACGAATTACTTGCAGGTAAAAGCACTCCGGCAAGTTTTACCGGAAAACCTCTTTCTTTAGGTGGTATTGTGGGTAGAAGTACAGCAACCTCTCAAGGTGGAGTGTTTGTACTAGAAGAGGTTTTAAGAATTAAACAGTTAAAGAATAAAAATTTAAAGGTTGCTATTCAAGGTTATGGTAATGTCGGTAGAGCCGTTGCCGAAATACTTCATAGCTTAGGTTATTTGATCGTTGCGGTTTCAGATAGTCGGGGAGGAATATATAGTAATAACGGAATTGATCCGATCAAGGTTAGTCAGATCAAGGATAAGGGAGGTGTTATTTATGATCTTTACTGTAAAGGTTCTGTTTGTGATGATGAACTGATCAAACAGGATGGTGTTAGTTTAATAACCAATGAAGAGTTATTGGAACTTGATTGTGATGTTCTTATTCCTTCAGCTCTTGGTGCTCAGCTTCATTCTCAAAATGCTGATAAAATAAAAGCTGATATAATTTTAGAATTAGCAAATAATGTTACTACATTAGAGGCTGATGAAATTTTTAATAAAAAAAATAAATTAGTTATTCCTGATGTTTTGGCTAATGCAGGAGGAGTAACTGTAAGTTATTTTGAATGGATACAAAACAAAACCGGTGAACTTTGGAAGGAAGAGCAGGTTAAAAATAAGTTACATCAAACCATGATAGAAGCTCTAAATGAAGTGTGGAAAGAAACACTTTCCGGTATTTCTTTTAGAGAGGCTGCATTCCAACTTGGGGTAATTAGAATAAAAGAAGCTATGAATAGTAGAGGTAGGTGATTGTTTTATTTTAATTAAATAGTATAATTAAAACAATTATAAATTCTCCTGACAGTTTAGTTATTTTCATGTTTTTCGTGTATCCATATATTTAATAAATATGGTGATAGTTAATAAAAAAGACAAGATAAAAGCGGAGTTGTTTCGTTTTTTGTCGTTCAATATTGTAGCAGTAATTGCTACCACAAATAAAAAAGAACCGAGTAACTCTTTAGTTTATTATTTTGTGGATGACGATATGAATTTTTATTTTGAAACTCTAAATAATACTAATAAATATAAGAATATTAATATTAATAGTTCAGTTTCTTTATTGGTGGTGGAGGAGAAAGAGCTGGTGGTAGTAAAAGCTAAAGGAGAAGCGGTTGAACTTAATGGGGAAGAAAAGAAAAAAATGAGAAAAAATCTATTAAATAAACGTTATGATTTTAAAGTAAAAAAGTGGCCACCTCATGAGATGCATAGATATAGAAAAAAGGAGATGGAAATTAAAAAAGTTATATTTAAGATCACTCCTTATGAACTTTATTTTTTAAATTTTGGTAATAAATCTTATCCGGTATCGTATTCATCTGTAATAGATCCTATTATTTCTGATAAAAAATAGTTTTTGTTTTTACTTTAATTTTTTTTTAATAAAAGATCTATTAAGAATTAATATGCATAAGTTCACTTCAACATGGGAATCCTTAATTAAGGAAATACCATGCGAC
>CAZLGQ010000038.1:0-4004 GCA_964559575.1 uncultured Candidatus Saccharibacteria bacterium
TACTACCACGACCATCTCCGGCTGTAATAGATCGTGACAGACCTGAAACCACACCAACAGAAACACTGTTAGCAAATTCTCCAAGATCGTTTCCTATAGCTATGGCAGTCTGTCCAACTCTGATCAGATCAGAATTCCCAAACTCTAAAT
Organism: uncultured Candidatus Saccharibacteria bacterium; assembly: GCA_964559575.1. GTDB lineage: Bacteria > Patescibacteriota > Minisyncoccia > Phycocordibacterales > CSBR16-193 > SKVL01. The sequence continues at coordinate 151 of CAZLGQ010000038.1, forward strand.
GTTTAAGATCATCACTTGATTCTATCTTTAAAATAGCAATATCAAAAAAACTATCCCTATCCAAAACCTCAGCTTCATATCTTTCTCCATCATTGGTAAGAACCGAATACTCAATATCATCATCTTCTACTACATGACGATTGGTTACCACATAACCACTTTCAGAAACTATAAATCCGGATCCACCAACCATATCTTCATCTCTTGATCTATTTGGATCATCTAAAATAATGTCTTCCCAAAAAAGTCCCTCATCTACAACAGAAGACTTAATAGACATTATTGAAACAACCGCCGGATTCGCCTTTTCTACGGAATTAATAATATTTTTTTCATGATCTGTTACCAAGATATCGGATTCTACATCAGAATCTACAACTTCATTTTTTATATCTTCCAAATAAATATCAATAAAAAATTGAGAAACATCTTCACGGTATAAAAAAGTTATTAAAACAATAGACACTATAACAACAGTGGTTGTTATAATATTCGTTAAAATTAATTTCCAAGAAAACATAACTTAATGATAACTTATTAAAAAAGTTGAATCAAATCACAAAAAACCACAACTTTTAAAGTTGTGGTTTTTAATTTGATAACTTATTTTGTTATTTAATGCCTGTATTATTATTCTTCTGCTTCCTCGACCTCTTCAGTTTCTTCTTCCTCGTCGTCCTCGTCAGTCTCTACTTCCTCATCGTCATCATCAGTCTCTTCTTCCTCATCTACTTCATCTATAAGATCATTGGTAACAGGAACATCATTTACTTCATCGACATCCTCCACCATGTCATCACTAGTGAAAATGAATATCAAAAGAAGAATAACAAGTACAGCAACAATTATCCAGATTACATTCTTCATATACTTAAAATTTATATTGATTTTAAATGCCTATCGACCTTTAATAAAAGCTTAACATATTTTTATAATTCATAAAACATAAAACAACCGCCTTTATAGCGGTTGTTTATTTAAAAATTTGCCTAATTTAAGCGGTTTTTTTAATATCAATCTTCTTTTTTGAAGTCTTATCAACAGTTTTAGGCAAATTAATAGTTATAACACCGTCTTTTGAATGTGCTTCAACCTTTTCAGGATCAACTTTAGCGGGTAAAAGAAAATCTCTATAAAACTCGCCATATTCTCTTTCAAAACGATAATAACTCTCTTCTTTATCTTCTTTTTCTTCTTCTATAAAACCACTTATAGCTATAGAATCTTCTTCTACTTCTACTTTAACATTCTCAGGATCAATTCCGGGAATATTGGCAGTGATCTTAATATTATCTTCAGTTTCCGAAATGTTAACTTTTGGAAAATTTCTAGACTGTCTTTCATTTGCCAATAAAGATCTTTCCTCAAAAGGATCCCAAATACTTTCATCAAAAAGTCTTCCCATTGCTTCTCTTAAAGAAAGAGGTCCTCCTTCATAAGGTTGATTATCATCAGATCTTCTTTGTAACTTCATAGTAAAATTTTATTTTAAATTAAAATATTTACTTTTAAATGAATCGACCTATATTATTTAAAAACAACTTAAAAATAAATAGGTGTCATATCAATTAATATTATTTTTCAGAAAAATACTTTTTACGTAACTTTTTCCTAGATCTTGAAAGTATCAATTTAACGGCGTTTTCACTTTTATTAACTCTATGAGCTATCTCTCTGATGGTAAGACCTTTTTTATATCTTTCATAAAGAACCGTTCTTTCTATATGCGAAAGTTTATCAATAGATGTCCAAACCATATCCCCTTCTATTTTATCGTAATAAGAAGGAGTAAAATAAGGGTCTTTTTTTATACTTTCAAGTGAAACCGGTTTCTTCTTTTTATAATAATTAACAAGTAAATTGTGAGCGATCCTGAATATATACGCACTATAAGGATAGCCTTTATAATTAAAACGATGTCTTGAATAAAAAGCTTTCGTTAAGGTCTCTTGAGTAAGATCCCAGGCTACCTCCTTTGAACCCAATCTTCTATAAAAAAAACTGAAAACACGTGATTTATATCGATTATAAATATGTTCAAAAAAACGGGGATCTCTTTTAGAAAGCTCTAATACTTGAGAATCATTATGTTTTTTAATATTTTCCATGAAGTTAATAAAACACCCAAACAACTTAAGGTCAAGCTTATATTTAAAGATCGCTTAAATAAGGTTATTAACAACTTTTAAAAATTCCGAATTTTAAAAGTGTTATCATAATAATATGTATTTTTTAGAACTTTTAAACAGTATAAGTAGCGATCAATTAATAATTTTTACTATTATATTCTTGGTTGTTGTACTCTTAATAAGCAGAGTAATAAGATACGACCTAACAGCTGTTTTTTCTCTTTTATTGATTACTCTTACGGGCATTCTCCCGGTTGAAAAGGTGTTTTCGGGACTAACTCACCCGGTTGTTCTCCTTGTAATTGCTATGTTTGTAATAACTCGCGGTCTTTCAAATTCAGGTCTTATTGATTATATAACCAGAAAGATATTAATACTAAATAAACATCCGATAATACAAATAGCTATTTTAACCACTATAGTAACTTTGGCTTCAGCCTTTATAAACAACATTGGAGCACTAGCTCCGGTTATACCTATCGCTATTCAAATCGCCAGAAAAAACAAAATGTCTCCGGCTATTTTCTTGATGCCCTTAGCTTTTGGATCGCAACTGGGTGGATATCTTACCTTGATTGGAACACCGAGAAATATCATTGTCTCCTCTTTTAGAGAAAAAGCCGGTCTGGAACCATTTGGAATGTTTGATTTTTCATCAGTTGGAATCTTTTTAGCTTTAATAGGTATTCTCTTTCTGTCTTTAGTAGGATGGAGACTTTTACCAAGAAAAACAAGCTCCGATTCAAAAGAAACTTTTTCAGTTGAAAATTATGTTACCGAAGTAAACATTCCGGAAAACTCCGACTTTATAGGAAAAAAAGCTGATTCAATAAATAAAATAATCAAAAATAATAATATCTCACTTGTATCCATATTAAGAGATGGGGTAGTTATGAAAAACTCTTTGGACCAAGAAGAAATAAAAAAAGGAGATCATCTGATCATTAGAGCCGACTCTGAATCACTAAAAAATTTCACCGAAGAATTTAATCTTGACCTAACCGGAAAAAAAGCTATTGAATCACAAACCCCGGAAGACGAAAAGATATCTTTTGAAGTTATGATAACACCTTCATCTCCTTTAGTGGGAAAAATTTGGGATGAAGTTCCTCTACATTCAAGATTTGGAGTTAACTTATTAGCTGTATCAAGATCAACTTCTGAAATAAGTATCCCTTTAAAAAATATACGATTTCGTGCGGGAGACGTTGTTATTTTACACGGAAAAAAAGATACTGTTAAAAAAACAATATCAAACATGAACTGTTATCCTTTAGCTGAAAGAAACTTAACACTAGGTCAAACATCAATGATCTCACTAACCTTAACCATATTTATACTGGCTATATTAACAGCAACATTCACATCAGTTCCAATAGAAGTGGTTTTTCTAACTGCTGCTTTCATAATGATAATAACTAACTTAGTACCTCTAAAACAAGCCTATGCGAACATTCAATGGCCGGTTATTATTTTACTTGGGTCAATGATCACTCTGGGTTTGGCATTACAAGAAACCGGAGGAGCTGACTTGATCGCTTCTTTGATAATTTCTTTTTCTAATATATTAACACCTGCTATTTTAGTGGCTGTTGTTCTTATACTATCCATAGTCATAGCTAATTTTGTAAATGCAACTGTTTCAGCTGTAATTATGGCTCCCATAGCTCTTTTTCTAGCAACCGGTTTAAATGTTTCAATGGACCCGTATTTAATGGCCGTAGC
>CAZLGQ010000039.1:0-3983 GCA_964559575.1 uncultured Candidatus Saccharibacteria bacterium
TTTTGGCAAGTTTCTCAATTTTCTCTTTTTGCCTAACTTCTTTTGTTACACTACGAATAAGGAAAAATCCAATAAAGATAGTAGCTATAAAAATAATAGTAGATACTAAGTAATCTTGTAAATCTATAGCCGTAAATAACCTAACAAATACAATAACATAAAGAGTAAGAACAAATATTTCTGTCGTTATTATTTTTATATTAAATAATTCATATTTTACAATTGCACAAAAAGTAAATATAACAAAAAAAGAAACACCAATTTGCCCAAACTGAGATGCTTCCATAAAATTAAAAAAGAATGGAATAATTAAATTAGTAAAAAGTATTGATGTTATACTTAAAATTAATCCAATTAAAATTAGGTGTATCTGTTTTTCTATTTTTTTAAAAACTCTTTTAGTCGATTTTATATATAATATAAGTAAACTATAAATTAAAAAAAAATATTAAATATATTATATATATATAAATTAATTCTCCCCAATCTGTTACTGTAACTAATTTTAAATTCATATAAGAATGCGGTGACAAAGATACGTCTTTAACAACTAAGGGAGTTAAAGAAATAAAAGATACAATAACAACAGCTAAAATACTTATTTTTCTTGAAATAATATATTTTATATTAATCTTATAAGGAAATTCTTCAGTAAAAAGTGCAACAAAAAATATTACAAGTGATGCCAAGAAGAAAGACAGCCGGGCTTGAAACATTGCCATGTTAGAGTATTCCCAAAAACCTGATAAAAACACACTAATTATCCAGGCTACTGAAAAAAAATAGAGGCTGCAAAATATTTATTTGCAGGAGATTTTTCTCCTCTCCTTAAAATTAAAATGGCTAAAAAAATATTTATTAACGAAATAATTAAAATAAAAATAAAAATAAGCATATTCTAAAATATTTTTTCTAAATGTCTTTTAAGATCTTCTTTTTTTATAATTAACGGAACAACCTTTACCCCCGCTGAATCCTTCTCCTTACCAACAATATTGTACTGTTTGAATTTCAACTCTTTAAAAGCCTTCAAAAGCCTTTTATCTATTGCCATTATGAAATACTTTAAATCTATTTCTTCTGCAATATAAATAATACTAAAAAACATTTTAATAGATATCAAATAACTACCACGATGCTCTTTAAGGATTCCAAATCTTGATATCTCAGCAAAATTATCTCTATTTTGATTTTCAGAAATAAAAATATTACCAAATATCTTTTCTCCACGAAAACCCATACTTGAATTTAATATAAGTCTAGAAACACCAACTTCTTTATTGTTTTTTTGAGCTAAAAAATGAATAGAATGTTTATCAAACTCATCTTTTTCTATCTCTTCATTTTTTCCTTTGAACATTTTAAGTTCATCAATAAATATTTTCCAACGTAATTTTTGACATTTTTCTATACACTTATCTTCCTTACATATAAAAACATCTACATTATATTTTTTATCAAGATATTTTAAATATATTTTTTTAATTTTAAAAGGCAAAAACTTCAAAAAAGATTTTTTAGTTTTTTTAAAAAAAAATTTCATAATAAATTATTTTCTAGCTTCTATTAAAATAGATTGCTTGGCATAAACTTTTTTGCTTTTCAATTCATTAAAACCTGCAGACTTTAACAACTTCTTTTTTTTACCATATGAAAAAAAAGTTGTATGTCCATACAAACTCTCTTTCTTTATTAAAAAATTATACCATGACATATAAATTATTAACTTAAAAAATCTTAATGTTCTTACTAAGGTTTTAATGAATCCTCTTTTTTTAAAATCCTTTTTAAAGTGATTTATAAAAATCTTATGTATCTTTTTATTCTGAAGTGGATTTACTAAAAAACACCCACCTTCTTTTCGTAAAACTCTATAAAATTCTTTTATAACATTTTTTCTATCTTTTTCTGGAATTGCATATAAAGTATTAACTGAAACCACTTTATCAAAACTTTCATCTTTAAAAGGTAAAGTTTTGATAAGATCAGCTAAAACAAACTCAGTTTGCTTAGGGTTTTTCCTTTTATGAATTCTTTGACCTTCTTCTGAAAAATCGAGTGCAACAACATGGGCACCCAATTTCTCCAACCTCATTGATAAATTCCCTGTACCTGATCCGGCGTCAAGGACCTTATCTCCTTTTTCTACATTCAAGGCTTCAATAACATCCTCTATCAACTCTTGATAAGGAATAAACTCGTTAAGAGTATCGTATACTTCAAAATATTTCGCCCAAAATTTTTTATCTAACATTATTTTTATTATATAAACGTAAAATCTCTTTCCTTAAATACTCCCTAGCTTCTAAATAATTTTCTTTATTCTTTAACAACTCCTTCGGAGTATAAAAAGCCTTACCAAAAGAAACAGATGTTTTTCTTCTAAAAAAAGTCTTTTTACCATAACAAACAGCACAAGGTAATATAGGAGTACCAGTCATATCTTGAAGATAAACCACGCCTTTTTTAAACTCTCCCACACCTTCTTCTAAGATAATTCGGCCTTCCGGAAACATTAATATTGAATTTTTATTATTTAAAGCCTCTACAAGAGGTTTTGTTTTACCTTCAAAAGAATCTACCTCGGGTATAGTTATTACATTATAAATATAATAAACAAAATCAATGATCTTTAAACGGTAAAGTTTATCCCACAAAAAACTTTTCTCAAATCTTTTTTTAGCAAAGGCTCTTATAGGAAGAATTCTAAAAAAAACCCTAAAAGGCAAAGAATACAAAATAACCCAAGCATCAAAAGAGTTTTTGTGATTAGAAACAATTATAACCGGTCTTTTTATCTCTTTAAAATCCTTATCTTCATAATTAATATATACAGAAAGAAAGATTTTTGATAAAAAAAAGACAACAAAATGACTAATGATACATATAAACACAGAAACGGTATTTCTTATCTTTTCTAACATGAAAAACTCATAAATATTAAAAATTTCTGTTCTTTTTTACCAATATTTAAACTATATAATGTTTTTTTTATAAAAACAAGACCTTATTACTTAAAAAACGAAAAAAGACCTCGAATTTTGAGGTCTTTTTTTTATTTTTTGATCATCTACTTTATTACATCATTCCAGGCATTCCACCCATTCCCATTCCTCCAGGCATTCCACCTCCAGCATCAGAAGAACCTCCTCCTTCATCTTTTTCCGGCTCATCGGCAACAGAAGCTTCTGTTGTAAGAAGTATAGCTGCAGCAGAAGCGGCATTTTGAATTCCACTTCTTGTAACCTTAACAGGATCAATAATACCTGCAGATAACATATCATCAACCATCTTATCAGTTAAAGCATCATATCCTGCAGAAGCTTTGCTATTTTTAACCTGATTTACAATAACAGCTCCATCTTCTTTACCGGCATTTTCAACAATATTTCTAAGAGGAGCCTCTAGGGCACGTAATACTATTTTTGCTCCGGTTTCAAACTCCAGATCTCCTTCCATTTCTTTTTCAAGTGTTTTACGAACTTTATCTATAACTTTAACAAAAGCAGTTCCTCCTCCTGCTACAACTCCTTCTTCAATAGCAGCTTTAGTAGCATTAACTGCATCTTCTATTTTTAACTTAAGATATTTCATCTCAGTTTCAGTAGCTGCACCAACTTTTATAACTGCAATTCCACCTGTAAGTTTAGCGATTCTTTCTTCCAATTTTTCTATATCAAACTTAGAATCACTTTTTTCTTTTTGAGATTTCAACTGATTTACTCTACTTTCCAATTCCTGTTTTTTACCACCCCCTCCTACAATAGTAGTATTCTCTTTGGTAGAAATAACTTTATTTGCTTTACCAAGCATTGATATATCAGCATTTTCAAAATTAAGACCCACATCTTCACTTATAACAGTAGCTCCTACCATAACAGCAATATCTTGTAGTTGCTCTTTCTTCCTATCTCCGAATCCGGGAGCTTTTACCGCTAAAGCATTGAAGTTCCCACGAATCTTATTAACTACAAAAGTAGCCA
>CAZLGQ010000040.1:0-3925 GCA_964559575.1 uncultured Candidatus Saccharibacteria bacterium
AGCCTATTAATATTAATAGAGCTAATGAACTTGGAGTTAAGGATTGGATAATAAAGACAGAACTAGATCCTAAAGAAATGACTGAAAAGATTGAAAAATTATTTAATTCAAGTGATAATTAATTTAAAGGACTTAAAGTAATTAAAAAAACATGAATAAAAAAATATTAATTGTTGAAGATGATAAATTACTTCGTGAAATGATGTCACGAAAATTAAAAAAAGAGGGCTTTGAGGTTTTTATTGTAACAAATGGAGAAGATGGAGAAGAAAAAGTTAGAGAAGCAAAACCTGATGTTATTTTATTGGATCTTATTCTTCCAGGGATTAGTGGTTTTGAGGTTTTAGAGAGAGTTAAAAAAGATGAAGAATTAAAACATATTCATGTGATAATCCTTTCTAATTTAGGTCAAAAAAGTGAAATACAAAAAGGAAAAGACCTAGGAGCTGAAGATTTCTTAGTAAAAGCTCATTTTACACCAGCTGAGGTTGTAGAAAAAATAAAGACTTTAACTAATTCTTAATTTTTTATTCTTATTTAAGAATAAATAGACTTTTTATATTATTGAAAAATAATAAGTAGTATTTTTAGTGCCCGGGGAGAGAATCGAACTCTCATGGGTTGCCCCACACGATTTTGAGTCGTGCGCGTCTACCAATTCCGCCACCCGGGCGTATATATAAAATACTACATTGATAATTTTTTTTCAAACTTTATTTATGTTATAATCTTTTGGATATTTAAGGGCCTGTAGCTCACCTGGTAGAGCGCGCCCATGGCATGGGTGAGGTAAGGAGTTCGAGTCTCCTCAGGTCCACCAAACAAAACTTCTCGCGCTGAAAGCGCAGAGGTCCCGCGCGCCGCAGGCGCGCGGGAGGGAAGAAAAGCCCGTCGCTTCGCGACGAATTGCGAGGGCGGCTGAACGGGCAATGCGGAGGCGGTGGAGTGTGTGAGCGGACTTTCAAACTACCACTAAACGTGGAAAGGAAGCGCCGGGCCGACGCGAACGACGGAAAAAGGGCGACACTATGCCACCGCAAATGCTATACTTCACTCATTAGCCCTTTTGGAGGAGTGAAGCGGCGGAGCAAACCAAAAATTTCCTTCTCCTCTTTCCGCCTTGCGGCGGGGGGTCTGGGGGGAGCCGCACAAAAAAAATGAAAGGAAAATTTTTGGGTTTGCCGCGCGCGACCATCGGGAGCGCGTCCGAGGCGCGCAGAGAGCATCACCACGCGCTTCGCGCGTACGATTTAGTTCAGAGCTACCGCGCACGCGGAGCGTGCGAAGATCAATCGCTTCGCGATTGGAAAAAGGTTCGAGCAAAGGTTAGTATTTCACCACACGAACAGAGTGAGTGTGGAGATGAAGTACGCAAATTTCTTTGCGTATTGCGTATGTAGAGACGATAAAGAATGATATTATTCTATATATGAACAAAGAACCACTAGCTTCAAGAATTCGTCCGAAAAGTCTTAGTGATTTTATTGGTCAAAAACACTTAGTTGATGAAGGTAAACCTTTACGAGTGGCTGTTTTGAAAAAACATAAGTTATCTTTTATACTTTGGGGTCCCCCAGGAAGTGGAAAAACTACTTTAGCTCGTATATATTCTCATACTTTAGGTGGAGAACTTTTTGAACTTTCTGCTGTATCAGCCGGTAAAAATGATATTAAAAAAGCAATTGAGTTAAAAACAGATAAAGATAAAATACTTTTTTTAGATGAGATACATAGGTTTAATAAAACGCAACAGGATTTTTTACTTCCTTTTGTTGAAAGTGGGGAATTAACTTTGATCGGAGCAACTACGGAAAATCCCAGTTTTGAGGTAATCGGACCTCTTCTTTCAAGATGTAAAATTTTTACATTGGATCGTTTAGGTGAGAGTGATCTTGAAGAGATCATAAAAAGAACGAAAAAAAAGATTGGAAAAAAAGAAAAAAAATTATTGATAGATCTTTCTAATGGGGATGCTCGTTATTTGGTTTCTGTTATAGAGAGTGCAATTGATCTTTATGGGGAAGTTTCCATTGATACGATAAAAGAGGTCGTTCAAAATAATAAGATTCATTATGATAAAAAGGGTGATGAGCATTTTAATACTATAAGTGCTTACATAAAATCAATGAGAGCCGGGCAGACTGATGCGGTTTTGTATTATTTGGCTCGTATGATAGAAGCTGGAGAGGATCCCAAGTTCATTGCTCGAAGAATGGTTGTATTTGCAAGCGAAGATGTTGGTCAGGCGCTTCCAACAGCCTTGGTTGTTGCTAATGAAGTTTTTAGAGCAGTTGAGAAAGTGGGACTTCCTGAAGCTGAGATAAACTTAGCAGATGGCACTGTTTATTTATCAAAGGCTCCTAAGAATAGAAGTTCCTATGATGCTTACAGAAGAGCTCAAGAGGATGTAAAAAAGTATAAAAATCTTTCTGTTCCTTTTTTTATAAGGAATGCTTCTACTGATCTTATGGAAAAATAGGGTTACGGTGATGGTTATCAAAAGTATACCGATAGATCAATGTTACCTGATAAATTAAAATACAGAGTATATTACAGGTCGATAAAAAATAATATTAAAAAAAATGAAAAGTAGTTTTTTATTTTATATTGATTTTAATATAATGTTATAGTAAAGCATTATGAAAGAAAAATTAACTGATTTTAAAAAAAATATAGTTGATCCTTTTGAAGTACTTAGGTATATATATCTTTCTTTGTTTTTATTTTTTTTGTTTGCTTTTTGGGGTTTGGTTATAGCTGTCAATTACCCTGTTGAGGTAAATGAGTATTTTGAAACATTTTTAAGTAGATTAGAGGGTGTAACTGAAATGGGTTTAGGGGCTATTTTTGTTTTTATTTTTTTAAATAATAGTTTTGTTGCTTTTTTGGCGTCAATTGGTGGTATTGTTCTATCTGTTTTTCCTTTTATTATATTAGTTTCCAACGGTTTAATGTTGGGGGTTGTTTTACATATAGTTTTAACTGTTGAGTCTTTTGGTTTTTTTCTGGTGGGGATATTACCTCACGGTGTTATTGAAATTCCTGTTGTTTTATACGCTACTTCTTTAGGGATATGGTTAGGAAAAAGTTTTTTTGATTTTTTAGTATTTAAAAAAGAAACAAAAGAATCAATGCAAGATAAGTTAAAAAGATCTTTCTGTTCTTATATTTTTATAGTGGTACCTCTTTTGTTTTTAGCTGCTTTGATAGAAGTTACAGTAACTCCTATTTTATTATATTTAATATCTTGATTTTTTAATAATATTAATGATTTTACGTGTTATAATTAATTAGAGTTTGGTTTAAAAATATTTAGTATTGTTTTAATATAAATTTTATGGAAGAGATCTTTTTAATTTTGTTTTTGATTCTTTCCCTTTCCGGTATTGCTGTTACTTTAATGGTTACACTGTTTAGGTATTCAGGAAAGATGCTGTATTCATCTTTTAGTACATCTTGTTCTTCTTTTATTGATCACTTTTTATTTCGTTTTTTTGGTGTTCCGTTGGATATATTTGGTGGTATTTATTATGTATTTTTAATTTTTTCTTTAGTTGGAGTTTGGCTTTGGAGTGAAGTTTTTTGGTTTTTCTTAATGTTAGTAATTCTATTTGGTGCTATCTTTTCTATTTATTTTATATCTATACAGATAATAGCAATTAAAAACCTTTGTAAGTGGACTTTTATAGGGGCTTCTGTTCCTTTAATTAATTTGGGATTATTTTTTGTTTTGGTACCAATTGATACATTATCTTTTTGGATTTCGGAATTCTATCCTATAATTTCATTTTTAATAATTGGTTTTTCAATACTTGGTGCTATTTTAGCTTTTGTTTCTTTTATTTCTTTTGTTTTCTTTATGGATGACCTAAATATATCTCGTAAGGAAGCAAGAACTCTGTCTTTTATTTCTGATGGTCTTATT
>CAZLGQ010000041.1:0-3853 GCA_964559575.1 uncultured Candidatus Saccharibacteria bacterium
ATATTATGAATACATTACAAGTTGGAAATTCCCAAGTAGGGTGGACTAATACATATTATTGACAAAAATTTAAATTATTTGTATATTTTTTAAAGTTAGTTCTTTGAAATAGATCTTTTTAATAGTTTTGATCTCCGATGGGGTTTTCAATCGCACCTTCTTTGTGGTATTGCGGGGTCGGTTGGAACCCCTATCGGAGGTCAAAAACCTCTATTAAAAAGGTCGAGTGCATCCTTTATTAATAAAGCAATACCACAATGTTAAATTTAACTGGGGCTTTAGTGCTAGCCACAGCTACGGTTACAACTTCTGTAGGAGTTGGGTATACTAATGATAATATATTACATAGTTACCAACATCCTCCTACTGAGTTTAATGAAATGGTTGTCGGAGAAGAGTATGAAGTTGATGGAGAAATGAGAGTTGCTGAAGAAAGAGAGTTTTGGGGTTATTTAGAAAATGGAAGTTATTTTACTCAAACCAATGCTTTTAATGACTATGTTAGAATTCAGAGATTTCAAGTAGATGAAGCTTGGTGGTATATAACAGATCAGGGTATTATTGGAAAAGGGGAAGGTATTTCTCCTTTGCAGGCTTTTAGTAGATATCTTTATTTATATCAGGAAGAGTAAGGATGTATAAGAGGATCGGTTTTACCGGTCCTCTTTTTTATTAAAAATTAGAGTTTTTTAAAAATGTGGATAAGTATTGACATATTAATATTATGTGCTAATAATTTAAATATGAGTAATAAAGTAAAAACTTCTGTCTGGTTTATTTTCTTTGTACTATTTATTATTACCAAAGACAGGGAGGTTTTTGCTTGAAATATAGAAAAAAATTAGCACATTAAAAAACAAAAAGTAAAAACCTCCCGAAAGGGAGGTTTTTTCGTTACTCTGGGTGTACTCGCATAGTGTGGGTACACCTTAGGTTGCGTTTGTGACTTAAGTGTAATAGTCGGTTCGTGTGTTGCGAGCCAAATCTGTTGTTCTTTAGAGAAAGGAGGCTTCCATGTTCAATGGCTTTTACACACCTGTGGACGAAGCCAGGGAGATCCTCGACTCCCGAGGAGAGAGCGTGAGGAAATCTGTTGAAAAATGGTGGGAAGAATATGGAATTGACTTCCCGTCTTTCTTCAACGAAGTTAGGCCGTGTGCCATTATGGCACGAAACATTCCAACCTTTAGGTACGAGGATGCGGTCTTTGTCAAGATGGCAGAGAGCTGCAACCTTAACCCCTGTTGGACGGGTTATAGCGAAGATTTAATGGTGAATGTTTCTTCGGTCAAGACCTCGCTTCTCCAACCTGTATTTGCTACGCGCATGGGCAGGAAGGGAGGAGTTGTTCTTGAGAAGAAGAAACTTGCCTGTCCAAAGAGGTGCAATGGAATGAAGCTTTCCGAGATCGTTTGTAACAACGGTGGAGGAAAACTTCAGGAGTTCCACTTCAACCACCTTCTTTCGTTGTACCCGGAAGCTCATACCTGGGACTTCTCTTCCAAAGCCAAAGAGTTGGGAGGTCGAGCTCATCGCTACTACACTCACTTTCTGTCTTTGGCCGTTGCCCACGGTGTCCTTTTTGAGGATTACCATGGAGGAGAGTCCGGTGGACAGCTTGACAGCTTCACGGCCGGAGTTTTTGAGCCCGCTTTCAGGAAGGTCGAAGAGATTTTCGGTCACTCTCCGGTAATAGTCAAGATGCCTTGGTACAAGGAACTTAGCTACTACCCGAGTGAAGAATTCGTCGATTACGAGAAGACTTCGATTCCCTGGCGGGAACATCCTTTTGTTGCTCAGATTGAAAGTGATAATGGCGTGGACTAGTCCATGTCATGGAACCTCAACAAGCCGTCCCATCAGCGGACGGCTTTCTTTTTTTACTGGTCTTGGATATTAATAATAGATAATGTAGAATTAAATAAATGAAAAAAGATTTTATAAAAAAAGTTATAAGAGATCTAAGTGCAATGGGAGAACGTCAGTTTGAGGTTGAAAGTGAAGCTTGCTTTTATATTGAAGATATTTTGAATAAAAATGGTATTAACTATGAAAAAGAAGGTTTCAGAGTAGATCTTCCAAGAGTTAAGAAAAGCAAACTTCAAGTTGACGGGAAGGAAATTCCTTGTAAATCAACTTCCTTTATTGGTGGTGAAATAAAAAGCAATCATCATCTGGTAAGTTCACTTATAAGTTCCGGAGACTTTTTGTATAAAGCAAATATAAATTTTAATCCTGTTTGTAGGGCTATTTCAAAAAGTAATTTTTATTTTGCTCCATCTGTGGCCGTAAAAAGAGATGATGTTCTTAGAATAGCTAAAGCCAAAAAAGTATTGGGAAAAGTAGATATTAAAAGAGAAACTCATAACTGTTCCAATATTCTTGTTGGTGAGATAAAAAAACCTGAAGTGATCATTTTTTCTCATTATGATTCGGTTGAAAATGGAGCGATTGATAATGCCAGTGGTACCGCAATGGCTCTGTATATGATATTAAATTATCCCTCTATTCTAAAAAAGGTTCTGTTTGTTTTTTCGGGTAATGAGGAGATGTCTTATGATGAGCCGGTGTATTGGTGTTATGGATATAGGCGTTTTGAAGATAAACATTACGATATTTTGCTAAAATCAAAAAAAATATTTGTTCTTGATTCTCTAGGACATTCCAAGACTCAATTTATTAATCAACCTGAAATTGTAAAATTAGGTTTTGCTATCAATTCTTTAGATAAGGTTATTAAAAAAACAAATATTGTAGCTGGAGATTTAAATGATCTTATGAGTGTTTATCATAGTTCGGACGACCTTCCTAAAGGTGTTTCTGAAAAAAGAATACAGGAAGCGATAAATAAACTTATTAGAGATATAAAGTAGTTGTTGATTTTATATATAAAGTTAATCTGTTATGAGTTTTTTAAAAAAGTAAAATTTCTAATCTATGCTTTATGTAATACTTTTTTTTAGTTTAATTAACTTTTTTTTAGGGTTTATTATATTAATGCATGATGAAAGAGATAGAGGTACTTTTAGTTTTTTAGTATTTGCTTTTACTTCCGGATTTTGGACTTTGTCGGTATTTTTATCTCACGAATTTAATTTTTTTACTGTTAAGATACCTTATGCTTTAGGTATATTTGTTGGTTTTTTGGGACTTGTTTGGATTTATTATTTTTTAAATAACCGTTTAAATAATATAATCAATTAATTTTTTTTTACCGGCTACTATTGTTACATCTATCGTTACCGCTTTTACGGATCATATTATTTTAGTTGAAGAAGGTGCTACTTCAATAACAGATTTTAGTACAGGGTCTCTGTTTTATGTATATTTTATATTACTAGTAGTTATAGTTTTATATATTTACTATTTATTATTTTATAATTTTTTTACTACTAAAGATTTAAAACTAAAAAAACAACTTGTTATTATTAGTTTTGGAATATTATTTTTCTCCATCGTTTCTGTTTTTGTAAGTTTTATTCTACCTGTTTTTTGGGGAATAACAGACTATGCATTTTTTGACTCATTATCATTTTCCATACTTTTGATAAGTATAGTGTTTGCAATTTTAAAGTATAATCTCTTCAACATAAAAATAATCGCCACCGAACTCTTCGTCTTTGCTCTATGGATAGTACTTGTCATAAGAACCGCCATGTCCGACACCACCCAAGACCTCCTTATCTCCGGATCTCTACTTCTCGCTACTGTCTTTATTGGAGTCTTCCTAATACAGAGTGTAACAAAAGAAGTAAAACAGAGAGAGAAGTTAGAAATACTTACCAAGGAACTAGAATTCGCCAACCACAAACTAAAAGAAATGGACAAGATAAAATCAGAAAACCTCCGCCTA
>CAZLGQ010000042.1:0-3639 GCA_964559575.1 uncultured Candidatus Saccharibacteria bacterium
TCATTTCAAGGGAGAAAAAACCAACAGGGATATTATGACTGACAGCACACTGTCTGGCAATATCTAAACCTAAAGCAGTTTTACCCATTGAAGGTCTTGCAGCGAGAATTATTAGATCTGATTTCTGTAAACCTGATAATTTATTGTCTATATCTCTAAAACCAGTTGGAACACCTCTCATTGATTCATCTGATTTATGTAGAGTATCAAGTCTTTCCCAAGCTTCTCCAAGAACATTAGATATTTCAACCAGTTTTTGTGTTTGAGATCCGGTTGTTACTTCAAAAATTTTCTTTTCAGCTTGATCTAGTATATGCTCTATATCTTCCATTTCGTTAAAGCCCAGTTGTGATATGTGTTCAGAGGCAGTGATGAGTTTTCTCATCATTGATTTTTTTTGAACTATTCCGGCATAGTACATTAAGTGAGCAGCTGAAGGAACCGAGTTTACAGCTTGAGTTAAATAAGGTGTACCGCCTATGTTTTTTAATAGATTTTTTTCTTTAAGTCTTGATGATACGGATAGTATATCTATTGGATCTCCTTTTTTGGA
Organism: uncultured Candidatus Saccharibacteria bacterium; assembly: GCA_964559575.1. Lineage (GTDB taxonomy): Bacteria > Patescibacteriota > Minisyncoccia > Phycocordibacterales > CSBR16-193 > SKVL01. The sequence continues at coordinate 554 of CAZLGQ010000042.1, forward strand.
TATTTCTGTTATCGTTTCAAAAATTATTCTATGTTTTTCAGAATAAAAAGACTCCCCTGATATCATATCAATAATCTCATCAATACTGTTTGGACGGAGTAAAATGGACCCCAAAAGAGCTTCTTCTGCTTCAATGTCATTAGGTGGAATTTTAAAATTCCTGTTCTTTGAAGACGGACTACTCATAATTCATATACTATCATATCATATCAATTTACAGTCTAGATATTTGAGTGTATGTGTATATCTTGTATATAATGATTTTTGTATTTATTAAGCTTATTTTTTAATTTTTTGTTATTTTTTTAAATTTTAGTATAATTAAAATCTAATTCTAAAATGTCTTAAATTATAAAGTTTGACCGTTTGATCTAATTTTGAAATAATCTTTAATATAATATGAACAATAATGAAAGTGTAAAAAAATCAGATAAATCTATTTTATTATCAGTTTTTATTTTGGTTGTAATAACCGGTAGTTTTTTTGTTGGGGTGGTTATAGGGCAGGAGCAAAAAAGTGTTGAAAAAATAACTGATCTTGAAAATAAAGAAGAAGATAAACCTGAAATGGTGGACTTTTCTCCTTTTTGGGAGGCTTGGGTAGCACTTGAAGAAAATCATATTAAAGGAGGTGATGTTTCGGTTGAAGAAAGGGTTTGGCATGCTATAAAAGGTTTAACCAATGCTTATGAAGATCCTAATACTGTATTTATGCCTCCCAGAGAAACTGAAGATTTTGAGAGTGAAATATCAGGAAAGTTTGAAGGTGTTGGAATGGAAGTTGGAAAGCGAGATGATGTTTTAACAGTTATTTCTCCTCTAAAAGGGACTCCGGCAGAGGAAGCAGGAATTGAATCCGGTGATAAGATATTAAAGATAGATGGTAGAGAAGTTATAGATCTAAGTGTAGAGGAGGCTGTTAGGCTTATAAGGGGAGAAAAGGGGACGGAGGTGGTTTTGACTATATATAGAGAAGGAGAAGATGAACCTTTTGAAGTGCCGATAATTAGGGGGACCATTGATATTCCTACCATAGAAACGGAAATGAAAGATGACGGAGTGTTTGTTATTAAACTTTTTAACTTTGTAGGACAGTCTGTTTCTGAATTTGAAAACGCAATGAATGAATTTGAAGAAAGTGGAGCTGATAAAATTATTTTAGATATTAGAAATAACCCCGGTGGTTATCTAAAAGCATCTATAGAGGTTGCTAGTTATTTCCTGCCATCAGGAGAAGTTGTTTTAATAGAAGAGTATAGTGGTCAAAAAGAGGAAAAAGTATATAGAAGTAGGGGTCATAGAGATGGTTATAGTGATATAGATATGGTGGTACTTATTAATCAGGGTTCTGCTTCTGCCTCTGAAATAGTGGCGGGATCACTTAGTGATCATAATGTTGCAACTACGGTAGGTTCAAAAACCTTTGGAAAGGGATCTATTCAGAATGTTGTTTCAATAACCCCGGATACATCTCTTAAAGTAACAGTGGCTGAATGGTTAACTCCTGATAGAGTTTCTTTTGATGGTGATGGTATTGATCCTGATGTAGAGGTTGAAATAACTCGTGAAGATGTAGAAAAAGGTATTGATCCCCAATTTGAAAAAGCTCTTGAAGTTCTTTTAGGTGAATAGGTTGTTTTTTAGGGTTGCTTTGAAGTTCTAAAAGTGTTATATAGATTAATATTAAGGAGCTTTAATTCTTTATTAATATATTATTCATTTATTATTTTTATTTATGAAAATCATACTTCTTCAAGATATAGCTAAGATCGGTAAAAAGTTTGATGTTGCTAACGTTTCTGATGGTTATGCTTTAAATTATTTAATTCCTCGTAATTTAGCTGAACCGGCTACATCGGCAAAAGAAAAAGAAATAGAGAAAAAGAGGGCTGAAGAAAAGGCAAAAAGAGAAGCATATATTGAGAGTGTTTCTAAAGAAATTAATGATCTAAAAGGCAAATCTGTTATTTTAGAGGTAAAGGCTAATGAGAAAGGGAAACTTTTTGCTAGTATTGAGAAAAAACACCTAGTTTCTGCACTAAAAGAACAGTTTAATTTAGATTTAGATAAAGAAAGTATCATTTTAGAGGATCCTATTAAAGAATTAGGAGAGTATAGTATACCCATTGATCTTGATGGAAAGGATCTTAGTTTGAGTTTTTCAATTAAGTTAAAAGAAGAAAAAGAGTAAGGAGTATAAAATGAAAAAATAAAAAAACCGGATTAAGTCCGGTTTTTTTATTTTTGATATTTTAAGGAAGTTAGTTTTTTAATACATTAATAGTATTTTTTAATACGGTTTTGTTATCAAATCTCTTTTTCCTTTTTTTGCTCATTTGAACCTTTCCATCAATTAAAGCAAAAATTGTGTGATCTTTTCCTATTCCTGTATTTTCTCCGGGTAAAAACTTTGTACCTCTCTGTCTAATAATTATGGACCCTTTTTTAGCTTTCTGTCCATTGTTTAATTTGACACCAAGATAATTTGGATTTGAATCCCGACCATTTTTAACTGTACCTCCGGCTTTTTTCGTTGACATAAATTCTTTTTATTATGATAAAATATTTTAAACGGTTATTAGTATATCTTATGATCAAGAACTTCGCAACCTTTTTAAAACAGAAAAACAATGAAGAAATAAAAAAATATATCAGTTGTTTTTTTATTTTCTTTCTTTTGTTCACATTATCTTTTGGAATGGGTTGGTTATTTGCAATTGAGGATCAAAAAATGCCGGTAACTATAGAGTATGATTTTAGTGTTTTACCTGATAAAGGAGGTTTTGAAGAAGGAATAGATTTCAATGAAGAAATAAGTAAAGAAAAAGGAGCTGTTGTGGGATCAAAAAATGGAAGCGTATACCATCTTCCTTGGTGTCCGGGAGCCAAACAGATAAATGAAGAAAATGAAGTTTGGTTTGAATCCAGAAAAGAAGCTGAAGATAATAATTATACCCCTGCTCAGAACTGTAAAGGGTTATGATTTTTATTTTTGATAATTTCAAGGTTTTTATTTTAAGAATATATATTGACAGGTTTTTTATTTTTTTTAATATATAATAGTGTGTGTTCTTTGAGTCTTTATT
>CAZLGQ010000043.1:0-3250 GCA_964559575.1 uncultured Candidatus Saccharibacteria bacterium
CGGTATTAAATCTACACGTGAATCAGAACTTTTAAAATTAGAAGGACAGCATCAGATAATTGATGAGATATTAATACACAGAGAAATATCCAAAATTATTTCTACTTATATAGAGCCAATACTTTCAATGGTTGATAAAAAAGGAAGACTTCATGCAGAGTTTGTTCAAACCGGAACCACTACCGGAAGAATTTCATCAAATAAACCAAATCTTCAAAATATTCCGATCAGTTCAGATCGTGGTAGGAGAATAAGAGATGTCTTTGTATCAAGTCCGGGTTATACCCTAGTAGCTTTTGATTACTCACAAATAGAATTGCGTGTCGCAGCTCTTCTTTCCAAAGATGAAAAACTCGTTTCGGTTTTTAAAAAAGGGGAAGATATTCACACTGCCGTAGCTTCAGAGGTTTTTATGGTACCTAATAATAAAGTTGATAGTGAAATGAGAAGAAAAGCTAAGGTTATTAACTTTGGAATAATGTATGGTATGGGTGTAAATTCCCTAAAACAGAATTTAGGTACATCTCAAGCTGATGCTCGTATATTTTTAGATAGATATTTTGAAAAGTTTTCCGGACTATCTTCTTTTATAGAAGAAACTAAAAATTCATCTCAAAAATTTGGATATACAAAAACTCTTTTTGGTCGCCGTCGTTATGTCGCCGGATTAAATTCTTCAGTTCCTTACATCAGAGCTTCTGCGGAAAGAGCGGCTGTAAATGCTCCTATACAAGGAACTGCAGCCGATATTATAAAGAGATCTTCAGTTTTAATTAATTCTTTTTTAAAGGAAAATAATAAAGAAAAAGAAGCATTTTTGTTACTTCAAGTTCATGATGAACTTATTTTTGAAGTAGCTGATAAATATCTTGAAAGTTTTATTAAATCTGTCTCTAATATTATGGAATCTTTTTTGAAAGAAGAGGGTTATAAAACAGTTCCTTTTGAAGTTCATACAGAATTTGGTAAAAATTGGGGTAAAATGAAAAGAATTTAAAATATGATAATTTTTTTATACGGCAATGCTTTTAATAAGCTACATAAAAAACAAAAAGATATAATTAACAGCTTAAAAAAGAAAAGACCCGGTTCTGAAGTTTTTTTTGTTAATGAAGAAACTTTTGATAAAGGTAAAATGGAAGAGTTGTTATATGGTAGAGGTCTTTTTGATGAAAAGTATATTACTGTTTTAAAAAATCTTTTAAAAAATGACGATTCTCAAAAGTATATATTAAGTAATCTGAAAAATTTAAAAGAGTCTCCCCATGTATTTATTTTAGTAGAGGAAAGTGTTACAAAAGCACTTTTGAAAAAAATATCCGAATATTCCTATATAGTTGAAGATATTTCTTTAAAAAAAACAATAGAAAAAGATTTTAATATCTTTTCTTTTACAGATGCAGTAGGGGAAAGAGATAAATTAAAAGCATGGATTATTTTAAATGAAGGTTTGATGTATGGTAAAGATATAGAAAATTTTTACAATTTATTTTTCTGGTTAATAAAAGGAATAAAAGCCGCTCAAATATTTTCTTCTTTTACTGACGCTGGAATGAAACCTTATCCTTACAATAAAGCAAGGTTATATTCAAAAAATTACACTCCCCAGGAGCTGGAAAAAATTTCTTTAGAACTATTAAATGCTCCTCAAAAAGAAAGAAAGGGGATAACTTCCTTACGCTCATCTGTAGAGAGATTAATATTGGATCTTTAATAGAATATTTTTTTAAAATATATTTCTGTCCGCCCACCAGGGATCGAACCTGGGACCACCGGCTTAAAAGGCCGTTGCTCTACCAGCTGAGCTATGGGCGGATATTTAAATAACAAAAATATTGTATTTCAAACTATACTAAATTCATTATGTTAAGTCAAAGAAAAAAAGAAAAAAACAATGTTTACTTAATACTTCATAATATTAGAAGTATACACAATGTCGGATCGGTTTTTAGAACAGCTGACGCAGTGGGGGTAAGTAAAATATTTCTAACAGGGTATACTCCATTACCAGTGGATAGATTTGGAAATATAAGGAAAGATATGAGCAAAACAGCCTTGGGATCACAATTTACAGTAAAATGGGAGTCATTTAAAAAAATTAATGATTTAATAAACAAATTAAAAAAAGAAAAGACGGAAATAGTTGCCATTGAACAGTCTCCTAAATCTGTTGATTATAAAGAATTTAAAATAAAAAATAAAACAGCTTTAATTATTGGTAACGAAGTAAGAGGTATATCTTCACAGGTTTTATCAAAAACTAATCATATTATTGAAATTCCAATGAAAGGAAAAAAGGAGTCTTTAAACGTTTCAGTTTCTTGTGGTGTGGTTTTGTTTCGTTTATTAGATATTTAGATATAGTCTTTCATTTTATTAATGTACAGTATTTGGTGTTGATCACAAAAATGAGAACTTCTTCCTGCAATAATTTTTCTTTTTATAATCCCGTCACATCCTCTAAGTGAACATTTATTACCTTTTTCACGATAAACTTTATGGTGATAATGATATGAGCCTTTTTCTCCGGTTGGAGTACGGTAATCTGAAACGGAGTCTCCTTCAAGATCTATACCTTTATGGAGTATCTTTTTCATTGAAGAGTATATTTTATAAAGACGTTTTCTTGGTATTGAATTTACTAAACTTTTTGGGTGAACTCCTGAAGACCAAAGTATTTCGTCTGAATATATGTTTCCAATTCCTGAAATAATGTTTTGATCTAGTAGTACCTGTTTGATGTTTTTTGATGAAACATTGGAAATACATATTAAAAATTCTTTGAATGTAAATGTTTTTTGTAGGGGGTCAGGACCTAATTTTTTTAAAGTATCCGGTGGTTTGTTTGTTTTATAAACAAAAACTGTTGCAAATTTTCTTGAGTCTGACAAAACAAGGTGGTTACCGTTAGATAAGATAAAAACAAGCCTTACAAAACGATTAAAAGGATCATCTCTTAAAGGTCCTTTTTCAACTGCTACCCACTCTTCGGGATTTTTTTTATTTTCTTTTTTTACATTTTTTTTATACTTTCCATAAAGAAAATGTCCGGTCATTTTCATATGGGTGAGAATAGTTCTGTTTTCTGATAGGTGTATTAAGACATATTTTCCTTTTCTTTCTACATCAATGATAATTTTATTTAAAATTTCTTTTTTGAAATCTTTAAAATATTTTCTATCTTTTATGTTCTCTTTATTTTTGTAATAAATAGAATCATAAGAACTCCAAACATTTTTAACAGAAAGAC
>CAZLGQ010000044.1:0-3242 GCA_964559575.1 uncultured Candidatus Saccharibacteria bacterium
ATTTCTCTAAAAAATGAAAATAAAAAGTATTTATCCTAAACCTAACCCTCCTACTTATTCTTTGAACAGGATAAACAATACGAGTTAATAAAAATAGATTAACTTTACCTTTTAAAAAAGGTACTGTTTTTTGAAAAAAAAGTAACCATCTTTTTATTATTGGATCATAAGATCTTAAATAACAAGAAAAAGCAAAATCTTTATTAAGATAATTTTCTAATCTTTTATAAAAAAGAAAAATGATTATAAGTATTAAAGGTACTACAAAAAGACCTGTCATTACCCAAGTCATAAAAAAATATTACTATGAATCTATTTGATAACGTGTAAAACGTGTCACTTCAATTCTTTCACCAAACTTTTGAACAGCTTCCTCTATTAAGTTTTTAACTGTTTTTTCACTATCTTTAATAAAGGTCTGTTCTAATAAAACTAATTCACTAAAATGAGATTTTAGTTTACTATCTACTGCCTTTTTTTGAATATCTTTAGGTTTATCAGAAAATTCTTTTTCCAGTTCTTCTTGAACTGATTTTTTCTCTTCCTCAGGAACATCATCTATTGATAAATATAATGGATTCATCGCAGCTATATGCATAGCTATCTCATAAGCCAAATCAACAAACTCCTCATTTTTAGCAACAAAATCAGTCTCACAAGAAAGCTCTATAAGCACACCTATTGTACGATTATTGTGTATATAAGAAGAAATTCTACCTGCCCCCAAACTCCTATCTTTTTTCTTATCAACCACCTCTTTACTTTTTTGTCTTAAAACTTTCCTAGCTTTTTCTATATCACCCTCGGACTCTTCTAAAGCTTTTTTACATTTTATAATAGAAACTCCAGTTTCTTCTCTGAGTTTTTTAACATCATTGATTGTTACTCCCATATTTATTATTTATTTAAAAATATTTTTAACCTTTTTTATTCTTCTTTTAAAGAAGGAGTCTGATCTAAACCTTTTTTGTAAGCATCAGCTATTCTAGTAACCACATAATCTATACTTTTCTGAACTGAATCATTACATGGAATAGAAATATCAGCTTCTGTAAGATCACAGTTTGAATTAGAAACTGTTAAAACAGGAATATTTTTGTGTTTAGCTTCTTTTAAAGCAATGCTTTCTTTTTTAAGATCAACTATAAAAAGAGCATTTGGTGTTTCTTTCATATTTCTTATACCTTCAAAGTTTTCTTTCAGCTCTTCTATTTCCCTATCCATCAAAAGACGCTCTTTTTTTGTATATTTATCAAGCAAACCTTTCTTTTTCTGCTCCTCTAATTCATCAAGCCTTTGAATTCTTTTACTCATTTGAGAAAAGTTAGTAATAGTTCCTCCTAGCCATCTTCCGGCAACATAAGGTTGTCCTATTCTTAAAGCATGCTCTTTTATCGGTTTTCTGGCTTCATTTTTTCCACCAACAAAAAGGATCGTTCCTCTTTTTTGAGCTAAATCATAAATAAAACTCTCAGCTTCCTTTATTCTTTCTTCAGTCTTCTCAAGATCAAAAATTTCAACTTTATTTTTAACTCCAAAAATAAAAGAACTTGCAGAAGGATGTCTTCTTGAACGAGAATAAGCATAATGAGCCCCTACCGAAAAAAGGTCCTCAATATTACTATTATTTGTTTTTTTAACGGTTTTTTCTTTTTCAGTCATCATATAGTTTATGAGCTTATCAAATTTAAACAGTAAGCGCAAGATTAGAGATAAAATTTTTATTTAAATTTTATCTAACTATTAAAATATAATGAAATAAAACTAAAAACGTTTTTTCAAATAGGAACGAATATCTTTTTTAATTTCCGGATGTTTTAAACCAAACTCTATTTGAGCCATAATAAATTCCAATTTGCTTCCACAGTCATACCTATCTCCATTAAAGGAACGGGCATAGAGTTCTTTATTTTTTTCTATATAAGTTATCAAGGCATCAGCTATTCTTATTTCCCCACCCTTCCCCGGTTTTTGAGTTTTTAAAATATTTAATATTTCAGGAGTTAATATATATCTCCCGACAGATGCTTCTCTTGAAGGAGCTTTTTCCGGATCGGGTTTTTCTACAAAATTTTTAACCAACCATTCATTATTACCTTTCTTTTCACCACCAATGATCCCATACTCGGAAACTCTTTTTTTAGAAACAGTTTTAACTCCCAAAACAGGCTTTTCCAACCTCTTGTAAGTCTCCATTAATTCTCCTATCGCCGACCCGTTAGAATCTACTATGTCATCACCAAAAATAACAGCAAAAGGTTCATCACCAATAAGTGGAGCCGCACTTAAAAGAGCATGCCCATCTCCCATGGGCTTTCTCTGTCTTACAAAAGCAAAGTTAGCTAATTTTTCAATACCCTTGATCTCTTTTAAAAGAGTTTTTTTATTTTTTTTAGTCAACTGATACTCAAGTTCAAAATTTCTATCAAAATGATCCTCTATGGCTCTTTTACCTAAAGCGGTAACAAATATTACTGTCTCTATTCCCGCTGAAACCGCCTCCTCAACAACATATTGAATAACCGGCTTATCTACAATAGGAAGCATTTCTTTAGGTAAAGCTTTTGTTACTGGTAAAAACCTTGTTCCCATTCCGGCGACCGGTATAACTACTTTTTTGATTTTCATATGATGCGTATTATAAATCAAAAAAAAATTAAAAAAAGGGGACAAAAAATTAAAATATTTTTTTAAAAACCCTTAAATGACCACAGCTCAAAATCTTTTTTAATTTTAGGCCTAATTTTAAATATATAATTATTTGAAGATCAAAATATTAATGCTAATGTTAATTAATGCAAGCAATAATCTTAGCTGCAGGTAATGACCTTCAATTAGGTAACAAACAGACACCTCGATGTCTTTTAAAGATAGGCCGTAAACCACTGATCAATCACCTAGCCGATCAGTTACCCAAAGAGATAACAGAAGTTGTATTGGTAGTCGGTCAACAAAAGAAAAAGATAAAAGAACAAGTCGGACAAAGTCTTAATAACCGACCGGTTAAATATGTAACCCAGAAGGAGCAGTTGGGAACCGGGCATGCTCTATGGACTGCACGTTCTGCTATTACTAGCGAAAGATTTATGGTATTGATGAGCGATAATTTATACCACAGACAGGATATGGCTCAATGTTTAAAATATAAAAACACTCTTTTAAAAGAGATCAAGGGTATTGAAAAATTAGCCAACTTTGTTTTTGTCTTTACTTATTTTTCAATTTTTCAGCAAAAATTTTAT
>CAZLGQ010000045.1:0-3200 GCA_964559575.1 uncultured Candidatus Saccharibacteria bacterium
CCGGTTAAAATCCGGATCTTTTTGATTTTTTAAATCTTTAACCAATCTTTCTTGGTTCGTACCCATCTGGTTTGTTTTCCAGATACTCTTTCAGTTTTTCTTTTGAAAGAAGGCCTTTCTGTGCACCGATCTCTTGAACTACTGACATTGAGTTTATCGGTGCCCACTGAATCGCTTCGGGAATACTTTTTCCAAGTGCCAGCGCGCTTGTGAAAGTTGAAGCAAAAGAGTCTCCGGCACCGGTTCTGTCAACCGGAGGTTTTGGATCGGGATATAAAGGCATATACCACATCTCTTCTCCGTCGTATGTGTAAGCTCCTTCGGGTCCGTCGGTTATTACCACTATTTTTGGACCAAGGTCACGAGTTTCTTTCAGAAGATCATTTATTTCTATCTTTTTGTTCTTTTTTCCGATTATCTCTTTAGCTTCTTCAACATTACAGAAGAAAAGTTCGGAATGTTGATATATATCTTTTAGTTTTTCATAACCAAGACTCATCTGAAATGTTCCGGGTTGGAATGTAAGTTTTACTTCCGGATTGGCTTTTACATACTCCGCTATGGCACTGTGATAAGGAAGTGAGTTTTCTGATAGGGAGCTTAAGTATATCCATTTAGGCGGAGTTTCTAATTCGGGAAATTCGTAAGGATAGTCTTGGTGTTTAACGAGAATTGTTCTTTCGGCTTCATACCATAAAACATAATGGTAGTTGGTAGGAAATTCATCGTGTTTTGTAATGAATTCGGTTGAAACCTCATCTTCTTTTAATTTATCAAGACATCTCTGACCTTCTAAATCACCTCCAATACTGGTTACAAGAGAGGAGTTTAGTCCCAGACGGCTTGCGGATACGGAAGCATTAGGGCTATTACCTACAGCGTAAACCACTTCTACAAATTTATATGGGATCTTATTACCAAAAGAGATGCATAGATTAAAGATACCTTTGTCTTTATCCTTTTCAACTTTAGCATCTTCTATTTTTATAAAAGCATCAACTACTATATCGCCGATTGCTAAAAAATCTATCTGTTTATTGGACATATTTTTTTAATTATTTTTAATACTATTCACAGTATAACATAGGAAAATAAGTGGTGTGGATATGTTACAATTCATTTTATGAAAACATATAAAGAATGCATAAAAGAAGCTGAAAACAACCAAACAGCAATAGGTCATTTTAATATTAGTAATATTGAGATGTTTTGGGGTGTTATAAAAGCTACGAGGTCTCGTGGCTTGCCTGTTATTTTAGGTTTGTCTGAAGGAGAGAGAGATTTTTTGGGTGTAGATCAAGCTGTTTCTTTAGTTGAAAGTATAAAAAAAGAAGGTTTAACTGTTTTTTTAAATGCCGATCATACTTATTCTTTTGATAGAGTAAAAGAGGTTGTTGATGCCGGATTTGATTCTGTGGTTATAGATGGAGCAAAATTACCGTGGGAAGAGAATATTGAGTTGGTTAAAAAAAGTGTAGAGTATGTTCGTTCAAATAATCCTGAAATGCTCACCGAGTGTGAGTTAGGGTATATTGGGAGTTCTTCTTCTATGTTTGATGATCTTCCCGAAGGAGCTGCGGTTTCTGAAGAACTTTTAACCAAGCCCGAGGAAGCAAAAAGTTTTGTGGAAGAAACAGGAGTTGATCTTTTTGCTCCGGCGGTGGGGAGCGTTCATGGAATGAGTAAAAAAGGACTTAAACCAAAACTTTATGTTGAAAGAATAAAAGAGATAAGAGAAACAGCCGGAGTTCCTTTGGTTTTACATGGAGGATCCGGAAGTTCCAGAGAAGATATGAAGGAAGCGATATCTTCAGGGATAAGTATAGTTCATGTAAGTACTGAGATAAGGGTTGCTTATAAAGAGGGATTAAAAAGATCTCTCTTGGAAAACCCCGAACAGGTTGCTCCGTATAAATATTTAAACATTGCAGTTGATGAAGTTGAAAGAGTGGTTGGAGAAAAAATGGATCTTTTTGGAAGCAGATAGAGTGTTTTTTGAGATTTTTATTAATTCAGTCAGTCAACTGACGTAATTTAGCTAAATACAGTCAGTTTGTTGACGCAATTTTAAAAAATCAGGTTTAAAATTTTAAGTTGGTGATAAATAGATACTGTTTGGAGAAAATAAATAAATACTTAAAACCAAACAAGGTTTTGGTTATCTATGGACCCAGACAGGTTGGTAAAACAACTCTTTTGAATGAATGTCTTAAATTATAATCAAGAAAACTTTATAAAAGTATAGAGGAAGTTTTAGAATTATAATTTTATTTTATTAAAAAAGATCGTGTTTTTTCAGTGATAACTTTTTTTATTTCTTCCCATTCAACTTCTTTTATCATATTCGGCATCGGTTCTTTCTCGGCGGATTCAAAGTAGGTAAGACTTTTTAGAATATGAACTCTGTTGTATTTAATATCGTGATATTTTTCTGAGAAAAATTTTAAAATTTCATCCAAAGAATACTTTTCCAGTAGAAAATACAGATCAACAAGATCTTTTTTGCTTCCTCGTGATGATATTGCATCAACTTTCATTGTTGCAATATCTCGCTCATCTGCCATTTTTATGCCTTCATAATCTATCAAAGGAAAGAGATTTTTGTAAGGATATAAAAGGAAGCTTGTTTTTACTCCGTTGATCAAACAGTGAAGGGTGCCCGTATCTTCCTTTATGATCTCAAGATAGCTACTGTATCTTAATTGTTTTTAATGTTTTCGTGTGAAAAACTTTCCGTTTTAAACCAAGCAAGATCAATTGATTCTATGTGTTCAAGCAAAATCGCCAGAGCGGTATCGCCTGTAAGATAAAAGTTTTTTGAAAATGATTCTTTGGCGATTATTTCCAAAACACGCTTTGTTTTTTGCTCAATTGGTTGTCTGTGCATCTTTCTTTTTTAATATTAAAAAAACCACACCAAAAATTTAAAGATTTATCATCAAGTGTTTTGTTTTTAATGATAGCTTCTTTGATGCATTTATTTCCGTATTGGTCAAGTGCCCAGAAATAGTCTTCAACATCTCCAAAATTCAGTATTCTCTCTAGAATGAACTGTTTGTGTTTTTCAGGGTCGGGGGTTTCCGTATCCCAAAAGAGTGACTTCTTCTTAAGTGTTTCCATTTCTTCATTGTATCAAAAAAAAAGATGGTTAAAAAAGCTCTTTTTTGATAGGTATTTTTTTTGTCGTTGATTTCCACAGT
>CAZLGQ010000046.1:0-3027 GCA_964559575.1 uncultured Candidatus Saccharibacteria bacterium
AGTAGATCTTTCTTTTTTGGATGATATAAGAAAGAATAGTTTTGTAAGAATGATCTCAATGAGTTATAAAGAAGAGGAAGGGATAAATATAGATAAGGAGGCGATAAAAGGTATTGTAAAAAGAAACTGTATACAGAAACCCAGAGATGTTGAAGTTTATACTAGAGTTAAGAATTAGCACAGGTGTCTTTTTGATTAAGGTTTTATACAGGATAAACACAAGATATCCACATTTTTTTTATCTTTTTTATTAAAAATAAAGGCATAAGATCGGTTGATATAATATTCATATGAAAAAAATTATACAGTGTTTTTGTGATATTGATTGGATCCTGTTTTTAACTGTTATTGGAGTATCTTCTTTAGGGTTGGTAACAATGCATTCGTTTTCCGGTGAAGATCCTATTTTTTTTCGTCAACTGATATTAATATTTTTTTCGGTTTCTGTTTTTTTTATATTAAGTTTTTTGGATTTTAGATTTTTAAGAAGAACCGGGGTTGTTGTTTCTCTTTTTGTGATTATGGTTTTAGCGTTATTGGTTTTGTTAATAACCGGAGCTACTGTTCATGGGGTACAGCGTTGGTTTGATCTTGGTTTTTTCTCTTTACAGCTTTCTGAGTTCGCAAAGCTTATTCTTATAATTATTTTAGCAAAGTACTTTACTAAACGTCATATAGTAATAGGGCGTCTTCGTCATATTTTTGTATCAGGTTTTTATGCAGCTGTTTTTTTTATTCTTATTTTTTTTCAACCGGATTTTGGTTCAGCTATCATTATATTTCTTATTTGGTTAGGAATGGTTGCTGTTTCGGGTATTTCTATTAAACATCTAGGTTTAATATCCTTAATTGGTATATTAACCTTTTCTTTTATGTGGATGTTTGCGTTACAGGACTATCAAAAAGAAAGAGTTCTATCTTTCCTTGAGCCCTTTGCAGATATAGAAGGAAGTGGTTATCATGTTCGCCAATCTACTATTGCTATAGGGTCAGGTGAGATGTTTGGTAAGGGAGTGGGTTACGGAACTCAGTCTCAGCTTAGATTTTTACCTGAGTATGAAACAGATTTTATTTTCGCCGCTTTTGCAGAAGAATGGGGTTTTCTGGGGGTTGTAGTTCTGTTTATTTTATACGGAATTATAATTTGGAGGTTGCTTTCCAATGCTAAAAATGGAGAAACTAATTTTGAGGTACTTTTTGGTATGGGGCTTGCGGTATTGATAATAAGTCATATAACTATACATATAGGTGCTAATATAGGAATGCTTCCGGTAACCGGAACAACGCTACCTTTTATGAGTTTTGGAGGAAGCCATATATTTGTATCTTTTTTAGCATTAGGTATCTTTATGAGTATGCGTCGTTACAGAAGAGTTGTTTCCAGACAGACAGTTTCTCAGGATGTTAATATTGTTTGATATTTTTTTGAAAAATTGGTTTTTTTTACTGATCTGTTAATATTTATATATGACCTTAAAAAGTGTCAGAGATGTTTTAATACTGGCGATAGGAGATGTTGTCGTTTTGTATCTAGCTTTATGGGCAACTCTTTTTGTTCGCTATGGAGGTGTTCCCAGTGCTTTTGTTTTAGATAAACATCTTATACCTTTTTCTATATTATTTATAGTTTGGTTGATAGTTTTTTACATTGCCGGTCTTTATGAAAGGCCGATCTTAGCGATGAAGGTTAACGCTTCCGCTCTCATATTTGAAACTCATATTGTAAACAGTTTTATTTCTCTTGCTTTTTTCTACTTTATTCCTTTTTTTGCAATATCTCCTAAAGTTAATTTGGTTCTGTTTCTTTTTATATCAATTATTTTGATCTTAACTTGGAGAGGTTTTAGTTATTGGATCTTACGTTCAAGAGAACCCACGTCTGCTTTTTTGATCGCTAGCGGTAAAGAAATGAGGGAACTAAAAGATGAGGTTAATAGTGATATACGTCGTAGAATGAGATTTGTATCTTTTGTTAGTTTGGAAAAAATAGATGGAGTTGATATACAAGAAGATATTATTGGAAATATTTATTCTGAAGGAGTAAAAGTTGTTGTTGTGGATCTCCGTCATGAAAATATTAAAGATCTTTTACCTCATTTATATAACCTTATTTTCTTTAATGTACGTTTTGTAGATATGCATCGTATTTATGAAGAATTTTTCTGGAGAGTACCTCTTTCTGCTCTCCATTATAACTGGTTTTTAGAAAACATCTCTTCTTCTAAAAACTCTTATGAGATCATTAAAAGATTTACAGATATCTTTTTTAGTTTGTTATTGGGTTTTATTTTCTTGATCATATATCCATTTTTAGCTTTATTGATTTATTTGGAAGAAAAAGGACCGATACTTTTTTCTCAAGAAAGAGTAGGGAAGAAAAATACTGTTTTTACCTTGTATAAACTTAGAACGATGACAGTTGATGGATCTAAGCTTACAAAAATCGGAAAGATCATCCGATCAGTTCATTTGGATGAGTTTCCTCAGTTATGGAATGTATTAAAAGGCGATCTATCTTTAATAGGTCCCAGACCGGAAACAGTTGAAATGGTAAAAAGTTATGAAAAAGTTTTACCTTATTATAATATTAGGCATTTAATAAAACCCGGTCTTTCCGGTTGGGCTCAACTTTTTAATGATGATCCACCTAAGTTTTCTGTTTCGGTTGAGAAAACCGCTCTTAAGTTATCTTATGATCTGTATTATATAAAAAATAGATCCATATTTTTAGATATTCAAGTTATATTAAAGACCACTAAACACCTTTTTTTAAATAAAGGTAAATGATTTTACTTTTATATTTTAAACATAAAAGTATTTAAAATAGTTTTTAGCTTAAGTGTTTCTGTATATACTTAAGCTGTTTTTAAAAAGATCAAAAACCGAGACCTTTTATTAAGCTATAAGGATAGCACTGTTATTGATCGTGCTTAAAAGTTAAAAGTTTGATTTTTATGGTTTTTTACAGATTTTAGTTTTTAATAAAAGTACCTCGCGTTATTTAAATGTTTTTGTTTTAATGGGTAT
>CAZLGQ010000047.1:0-3001 GCA_964559575.1 uncultured Candidatus Saccharibacteria bacterium
CCGCCGACCCTTCGCTCTTCAGGCGAATGCTCTACCAACTGAGCTACCTCAGCATTTTTAAATTAAAACACTACTATTATTCATTTTGAAAAGGAACGTTTTCTAAAAAATCTTGTGTTTTTTCAGAAGTCTCTTTAAAATTTTCATACAAACCCTCAAACTGATCTACATAAGGTTCAATATAAACATAAACCGCTACAGCTAAAGCTATTACAACAAACCATTTTATTAGTCTAAATATAAAAGCTCTTTTTTGCGCATCATGCATGCGCTTGATCATGCTGTTATTCTTCTTTACAAGCCTATATATCTCATCTATCTTATCTTCATCACTCTCGCTCATACTTATCTTATTATAACAAAATAATATCCTATATATCAAATAATTTCAAAAAACACACAAACAGTCCTCTCGGTAGGAATCGAACCTACATCTAGCCCTTAGGAGGGGCTTGTTCTATCCATTGAACTACAAGAGGTTTTTTGTTTTTACTTTTTAGTAAAAAATAAAAACTAAATATCCTCTAGTATTTCTAAAACCCTATCTTTATCAAAACCGATTATCATCTCTTCTCCTATTAATATTACCGGTACCCCCATCTGACCACTTTTTTCAACCATTTCCTGCCTTTTTTCTGTATCTACAGAAACATCATGTTCTGTATAATCTATACCTTTCTCCTTAAAAAATTCCTTTGCTAATTCACAATAAACACAAGTTGGGGTTGAATATATAACGACTTTTTTCATTTTTTCTATACTTAATTATTAACAAAAAAATTATAACACTAACCAATAAAATACTCAATAATTATCTTACTTAAATAAACCTAAAAACCAACCTTTAAATCTATCCCAACCTTCAGGATCTTCTTCTTTTGGTTCTTTATCACTAACCTCATTCTCCATAATAAAAGTTACCTTTTCTCCTTCTTTACCTTTACCAAAACGACTTCTTAACTCAGCCTCTCTACCAATATCACTTCTTAAATACTCTATATTTTCAATTAGAGATGTTTTCTGAGATAAAAGATCACTTTTTCTCTCTTGTTCAATATTAAAAGTATTTTTAGTTTCTACATATTTTTCATACATATTAATAACCGGTATAAACATAAAAATAATTAAAGCAAACAAAACAAACAAAGCAATTCTGGAAAAAAACCATTCTTTTATTTTTCTTTTTGTAGATAAAGTAACCATAATTAATTTATAAAAAAATTTGCTTTCTACCTATATAATACTATAAAATACAAACAATGATATTCAAACAGAAAAATCAAAAAGTTATACGTATAATAATGATAGTGCTAGGAATATTTGTGGCATTAAGTATGGTACTTATTTACGTACCACTTTAATTACCTAACAGTATTCTCATATACTTTATTAAAGTTAAACTATTACTCTTCTTGAGTCATTTTTATAAATACACTATAAGGAACAGAAACCTTGCCTTTTTGTTTCATCTTTTTCTTACCTTCTTTCTGTTTCTCTCGTAATTTCATCTTTCTAGTAATATCACCTCCATAAAGTTTAGCTGTTACATCTTTACGTAAAGCCGGAATAGTTTTAGAAGAAAGTATCCTACCAAAAGCTTTTGCCTGTATTTTAGTGGCAAACATTTGCTTAGGTATTAAAGAATATAGTTTTTCAACGGTTTTTTTAGCTTCGTTTTGAATATTTCTACGTGAAACTACGCGTGAAAAAACAGGCATGATCTCATCAGCAATAATTATATCCATACGAACCACATCCGCTTTTTTTAAACCCTTGATCTCATAAGAAATGGAAGCAAAACCCGAAGACACACCTTTGATCTTATCAAAAAAATTTTTCATAAGTTCTCTTAGAGGCATTTCAGCAGAAAGCGAAGTTCTGTTTTTACCAACTGTTTCCGAACTACCTATAACCGCTTCATATTCATATAAAAGAGGCATAACACTACCTATATAATCATTTGGAGTAATCACACGAATATCAACCCAAGGTTCATAAACAACAACGTCTTTTCTATCATCAGGAAAAAGATGAGATGCATATATCTTTTCCTTCTCCCCTGAAGAGTAAACCACCTCATACTCAACAGAGGGCATGGTTACTATTAGTTCAACTTCAAATTCCCTCTTTATTCTTTCGGTAATGATCTCCATATGAAGCATACCTAAAAAACCACACCTAAAACCCTTTCCCAAAGCCTGAGACGACTCCTCATCAAAAGAAATAGAAGAATCGGAAAGCTTTAATCTCTCAAGAGCGTATTTAAGTGAAACAAAACCATCTTGACTTTCAGGATATAAAGAAGCCCAAACAATAGGTTGAGGTGTTTTATACCCCACCAAAGGTTCTTCCAAGCGCTCTTTTGAAGATAGAGTATCTCCTACAGAAGCAATATTTGGTTCCTTTATTCCTGTAACTATGTAACCAATTTCTCCCGATTTTAAAGAATCAGTGGGAACACGATAAGGAGAAAAATATCCCACCTCTAACACTTTAAAAGATACACCTCCTGCACATAAAGAAACTGTATCATTTTTTTTAACTTCTCCATCAAAAACTCTAACATAAACAATAACACCTCTATGATTTGAATATTCAAAATCAAAAACCAAAGAACGAAAACCTTTATCATCTCCAATATCTGGAGAAGGTACTTTTTCAACGATCTTTTTCAAAAGATCTTCAATACCTTCACCTGTTTTACCGGAAGTAAAGTTTATTTCTTCTTTTTTACATCCTATAAGATCAACGATCTCTTTAGAAACTTCGTCTATTCTGGCTTGAGGTGAGTCAATTTTTGTTAAAACCGGAATTATTTCCAATTCCGCATCAAGAGCATCCCACAAAGTAGTTAAAGTTTGAGCCTGAATACCTTGAGTAGCATCAACTAAAAGAAGGGATCCCTCAACAGCCTTTAGAGCCCTTGAAACTTCATAAGAAAAATCAATATGTCCGGGAGTATCAATTAAATTCAAAAAATACTCTGAGTTTTCTTTTTTAT
>CAZLGQ010000048.1:0-2895 GCA_964559575.1 uncultured Candidatus Saccharibacteria bacterium
CCTTCACCAAATTTAGGCATTTCGTTTTCATCAGAACAGATGATCTTGTGGGCATTTAAAACTGCAGATTCTTCCGCATAAGCCTGAACTTGAACAAGAAAAATATTAACTAAAAAAGCAGACACAAAAAACAAAAAAACTGTCAATGAAAACAGTAAAGATCTATTGAAAGTATTTATTTTTTTAATCTCTTTTTTGGCTAAATCACTACCCTCTATTACAGTTATGAATCCTTTTTTCATATGGAAAACTTTAAATAATAATTAATGTATAATTTTTTAAATTATGATCTCTCTACAATCTAGATATAAATAATATATGATTAAAATACTACTATATTTCTCAAAAGTCAATACTTTGTAGTAAATAAATCCCTTTTTTAAGCTATATTTTTAATTTATTTTTAAACAAATGTCTTTTATAAAATTTTACAAAATATCTGTCTTTTATAAAATTTTTCATTATTTAATTATTTTATAAAAATAATTAATAAAAGACATAATATGTCTTTTATTATGTCTTTTATTAAAATTTTATTTATTTTCTTTTTAAAAAGAAAAACATTAACTCCAAAACAATTCTTAATATTTATTAAAAAACATGTTATTATTTTAAAATAAAACAATAGAATAATTAAATATGGGAATGATAAAGAAAAACCACAAATTAGATGAAGATTTTTTAAAACCATATGATCCAACTCAACAAGAACCTATTGCAAGAAAAATATGGGAAAAAGAAGACATTTTTAAACCGGAAACCTGTATTGAAAAAGGAGTAGTTGATAAAAAAAAGAAACCTTTTTCTATAATCTTACCTCCTCCTAATATAACCGGGTCTTTACATATGGGAAGTGCTTTAATGCTTGCGGTTGAAGATATTTTAGTAAGATATCAAAGAATGAAAGGTACTGAGACATTATGGATTCCCGGTACAGACCATGCATCCATCGCAACAGAATCAAAAGTAGAAAAGATCCTTTTAAAACAAAACATAAAAAAAAGAGATCTCACAAAAGAACAGTTTCTTGAAAAAATTTCAGACTTTGCAGAAACTCAAAAAAAAGAGATCAAAGATCAAATAAAAAAAATGGGTGCTTCTGTTGATTGGAGTAGAGAAGCTTTCACTTTAGACAAAGAAAGAGAAGAAGCAGTTAGAACCGCCTTTGCTACTTTATATAAACGAGGACTAATAAAAAGAGGAGAGCAGATCGTAAACTGGGATCCCAAAGGCCAAACAGCTATATCTGACGACGAAATAGAACACGAAGAAGGAAAAGCGACACTTTATACCTTTAAATACTCTAAAGAATTCCCTATTCCCATAGCCACCACAAGACCGGAAACAAAAGTTGGTGATACAGCCGTTGCTGTAAACCCTGAAGATAAAAGATATCAAAAATATATTGGAAAAGAATATGAATTTGATTTTGCAGGTTGTCACTTAAAGGTTCGTATTGTAGGAGATAAGAACGTTGATCCGGAATTTGGAACAGGGGCTTTGGGTGTAACTCCCGCTCATAGCAAAACCGACTGGCAAATAGCTCAAGATAATGCTCTTCCATGGTATAAAGTTATAAACGAATACGCTAAAATGGAAGTTTCAAACCCTGAATTAAACGGTCTCAAAACAACTAAAGCCCGTGAATACATAGTAGAATGGCTAAAAAAAGAAAATCTTCTTGAAAAAGAGGAGGAAATAGAACAAAATATTTCCATTTCATACAGAAGTGGGGGTGTTATAGAACCATTACCTAAACTCCAATGGTTCATTGATGTAAATAAAAAATTCACACTGCCCCACTCTTCAATTCCGGGAATAAAAGCGGGAGAAAAAGTAACTCTTAAAGAGCTTATGCTCCGTGTTGTAAAAGAAGGACATATTGAAATAATTCCGGAGCGCTTTAATAAAACCTACTACAGTTGGATAGAGAATCTCCATGATTGGTGTATATCAAGACAGATATTTTATGGACATCGAATCCCGGTTTGGTATAAAGAAAATGAAGGATCAGAAACGGAGATTTATGTCGGTGTAAATGAACCTAAAGAAGAAGGATGGGAACAGGACCCGGATACACTAGATACCTGGTTTTCTTCCGGTTTGTGGACATTCTCAACTATGGGATGGCCTAAAAACGCTGAATTACTTGAAGGAGAAGAAGAAATAAAAAAGAAAGGAGATCTTTTTAAATATCACCCTACAGATGTTCTAGAAACAGGAAAAGACCTTATATTCTTCTGGGTAGCCAGAATGATACTTATGAGTACTTCTCTTTTAGGAGAAGTACCTTTTAAAACTGTATACATGCATGGAATGGTTCGAGATGAAAAAGGAAGAAAACTAAGTAAATCACTCGGAAACAACTTAGACCCCAGAGACCTCTCAGAAAAATATGGAACTGATGCCACAAGATTATCTTTAATAATGGGAACAAGCCCCGGAAACGATTCTAAAGTCTCCTATGAAAAATTAAAAGCATACAAACATTTTGCTAACAAAATATGGAATGCCAGTAGATTTGTTTTTGAAAATACTTCGGATTATGAAGAGGTTAAACCCGAAGAGATTCCCGAAAAATATCAAAAATATATTAAAGAGTGTGATGATCTGATCAAAGAAATAACAGAAGACATGGAAAACTATCGTTTTTACTTAGCGGGAGAAAAACTTTATCAATATTTTTGGCATAATTTTGCAGATATAATCATAGAAGAAAGCAAAAAAGATATTATAAATAAAAATAATGTAAATGTAGCTAAATTTACATTAATATACATCCTGGAAAAAAATCTGAAAGCACTTCATCCTTTTATGCCTTTTATAACCGAAACCATCTGGCAGAAAAGCCCTTTTATGTCAGATAAACCTTTAGCAATTGAAAGTTGGCCTAAA
>CAZLGQ010000049.1:0-2673 GCA_964559575.1 uncultured Candidatus Saccharibacteria bacterium
CGAAAAGGTTCTTTAGGTATTTTGAGAACAGAGTGATCAAAATACCAAAAACCTGCACTGATCCTGTAAGGATCGAGTCCCATCTTATCCGCAATAAATAAGGAAAAAATAAAGAAAATAATAAATAAAAAAATGAAAATACTTGCAATAGAAACATCTTGTGATGAAACTGCTATATCAATTCTTGATGCTAAAGGAGAAATATCTAAACCAATGTTTTATTCACTTTCTGATATGGTTCTCTCACAAATAGATATACACAGTCAATATGGAGGAGTTTTTCCATCATTAGCAAAAAGAGAACATGCAAAAAATATAGTTCCTCTATTAAAAGAAAGTTTAATAGAAGCCGATTTATTTTTAGAAAGTAATAAAAAAACAGATCAACCCGAAGAAGAAATTAAAGAGATATTTTCATATGAAAAAGATCTGGCTGATAAAATCATAACCTTTTTAAAAGATACGACGCCACCCGATATAGATGCTATTGCAGTAACATATGGACCCGGCTTAGAACCTGCGCTATGGATAGGAATAAATACCGCTAAGTCGCTTTCTATAGCCTGGAAAAAGCCTTTAATACCCGTAAATCACTTAGAAGGTCATGTAGCCTCAGTTTTATTTAACAAAAGCCAAAATAAGGCACATAAAGGACCAGAAATGCCTTCTTTATCCTTGATAATATCAGGAGGACACACAGAATTAATAAAAATAAAAAATTGGGGAGAATATGAATATTTAGGCGGAACAGTAGACGATGCTGTAGGAGAAGCTTTTGATAAAGTGGCACGTATGCTTGATCTCCCATATCCAGGAGGTCCTCATATTTCAAAAATTGCAAAAGAAGCAAGAGAAACCAAAAAAGACAACCCTTTTGTATTTCCAAGACCTATGAAAAACTCCGGTGATCTTAATTTTTCTTTTTCAGGACTTAAAACATCCGTACTTTACACAATTAAAAAGAAAGAAAACATAAGTGAAGAGGAAAAAGCGCTTATAGCAGCTGCATTTGAAGAAGCTGTAACAGATATTTTAATTTATAAAACAGAAAAAGCCCTAAAAGAAGATAACTACAAAACAGTCATGATATCGGGTGGGGTTTCTGCAAATGGTTTTATAAGAAAAAGTTTTCAAGAACTTGAAGAAAAAAATAATATTCCCCTGCTAATACCCGAACTTTCTCTTTCAACCGATAACGCCTGCATGATAGCCGTTGCCGGATTTTTGGTATCAAAAACAAGAAAAGAAAATATACTCAAGGACACAAAAAAAATAAGAGATCTCAAAGCAGAAGGAACTTCTAATATTGGATAAATACTCTTTTGATCAATAATTTAAAAACCGGAAGTTTTAACTTCCGGTTTTTTATTTTTTAATTACCAAGATCAAGTTCTTGATTTATAGGTTTATTTCTATTTTTAGAAAGAAAGAAAACTATAATAATGGAAACAACCAACATTACACTGAGAGGTACCATTATTTTCTCAAGAGACATTATAAAGGCAGTAAGTAAAGCTATTAAATTAAGTGAGGAAAAAAGAGTTACTCTCCTAAACAGTGTTTTGCTATTAGAATCAGGTGTACCTGTTGAATCCGGTATGAACAGTAAAGTTATCAAATACATTAAGATAACAACAAGAATAAAGATCATGAAATTACGCATTAAATCCCCAACTGTATCAGGAGAACCATACAAAGCAGAAGCTAAACCGGCAAACAACTGTCTGTCTTTTTCATCTTCACCAAGATCATCAATACCTATTTCCATATCTTCCATATCATCAATTTCTTGCTCTTCTTTTTCTTCATCATCAGTCTCTTCATTAAGTTTTTCTTGAATAATCTCTCTTTCTTCAGGAGTTAAAGGAACAGTAAACCCTTCACGTCTTACTGCCTCCATAAACTCTCTAAAACTTCTTATTTCTTCCTTCTGTTCTTCTGTAAAAGAAATACTGGTTTCACAAACTATTTCATTTATAAGTTTCTTTGTTGTTATATATACATATCCTGTACCGGCATCATGACCCCAGGGTTCAAGAACTTTACTATGATATCTTTTCTGAAAAGTAAGCACTGAATCATGAGTTTTCTGATCAAAGACACCATTTATAGGAGTATCTATACCTTCATATTCGTTTAAAAACACCTGAAGTTTATAAACCTCTATAGGGTCATTATCAAGATCTTTTCGAAGATGATCTTCAAGATAATTACAGTCTTTTATTGCAGCAACTTCTCCTTCCGGAGTAGTAAAGGACATTTCTATTCCTACCGCTTTCTGATCTTCAGCACGAGAAATTGGTCGGAAATAATATTCCTGATTGGGTTTCAGATCAGAAACCGGTACATAATGTTTTTCCAGATCTTTTTTAATTTCAATAGTTTTTTCTTGATACCCTAAATCACTTTCCTGTAAATCTATATCCTCATCAGAAATAGACTCCGTTCCATAAACAACTTTACTACTTGCCGGTATATTTGTTTCCCAATCTATAACAACCACTGATCTATCATCAACTTCCGTTATACCTTCATTAGTTATTTCAAGTGATATAGATGGCATAACCAAAGCTCCGGAAGTTCTTCTAGTTGTAGTACTTGGTTCGCTAACCTCATCCACATAAACTGTAACCGAATCACTTTCTTCATGTCCGGTTTCGCTTTCACAAGTAA
>CAZLGQ010000050.1:0-2486 GCA_964559575.1 uncultured Candidatus Saccharibacteria bacterium
AATGAACATCAAAAAGAAACCAATGAACAAGTATCTACTGAAGAAGATAGAATCAATATATTAAAAGCAATAGAAGATCCTTCTAACGAAGAAAATAGTAATAGAGAAAATATAGATTAATTAAAATTTGATATTTTAAAAATTTTAATATAATAAGTAAAATAAAAATTAAAATGAGATTCCAAGTACCACAGTTTATAGAAATGGAAGACAAAATATTCGGCCCCTTAACTTTTAAACAGTTTGTTTATGTAGCAGGGGGAGGCGGAATCGTGGTTTTACTTTTTTTCTTTCTTCCAACTTTTTTAGCTATCCTTGTTTCTATTCCGGTTGGAGGTTTTGCAGTTGCCTTAGCTTTTTACGAAGTAAACAAAAGACCTTTTATAGTTATAGCCGAATCTGCTTTTAAACATTTTTTTAAGAAAAAACTTTATGTTTGGAAAAAAGAAAGTGAAGATGATCAAATATCAGAAAGTGTTATGACACCTAAAAAACCCAACTCTTCCCAGTCCCTTAAAGACAAAACTTTTATGTTAGGATTAGAAAAAGAAGGTGAAAACATTGATCAATAAAACTTTATAAAAATTTCAAGTTCTTAAATATGCCATTATCAAAAAAAGAATCAACACAAAAGTTTGTACCACTAAAAGATATACGTGACGGTATAGCTATAATGGAAGATGGGTCTTTAAGAATAATTATAATGGTTTCCACTATTAATATGGGATTAAAATCTGAAGATGAAAGAGCTTCTATATTAATGCAATTTCAAAGTTTTCTTAATACTATTGATTTTTCTGTTCAGATTTTTATGCAATCAAGAGAGTTGAATATTAAACCCTATATTCAAATGCTTGAAAGTCAATATAAACAAAAAAATAACGAACTTTTAAAAATACAAATAGGTGAGTATATAAAATTCATAAATGAATACAGTGAAAATGTAAATATTATAACCAAAGCTTTTTTTGTAGTTGTACCTTATTATCCTCCTGTTATAAATAAAAAAACTTCTTTTTTTGGTGGAAAAAAAGAAGATAAAGAAAGTTTAGAAAGATCTTTTGAAGAACATCGTACTCAGTTAGAACAACGAGTTTCTTTGGTTGAACAGGGTTTGAAACGTACAGGTTTAAAAACAGCAAAACTTGAAGATGATGAAATCAAAGAACTGTTTTACAATCTATTTAATCCCGGAGAAGAAGGGCTTAGTGTTTTAAAATAAAGTAATAAAAATATGGGAATTTTAGATAATTTTAAAAAACAAGAAAAAGAAAAACCTGAAAAAAATTCAGTAAATAACAAAATAAAAGATATAATCGCACCAAGTGCTTTAAAAATCTCATCTCGTGATATAAATCTTGGAACTAAAATAATGAGAACTTATTTTGTTATATCCTACCCAAGATTTCTTAATGAAGGATGGTTTTCCCCTATAATTAATCTGGATAAAATTTTTGACATATCTATTTTTATACATCCAATTGAAACTGAACGTGTTCTTAAAGATTTTCAAAAAAAGGTTGCTGAAATACAGAGTCAAATAAACGAACGTGAAGAAAAAGGACAGGTTAGAAATCCTCAACTTGAAACCGCTTATCAAGATCTTGAAGATCTACGTGACAGACTTCAACAGGCTCAAGAAAAACTTTTTAATATTGGTCTTTATATATCAGTATATGGAGAAAACGAAAAAGAATTAAATAAAGTTGAATCAGAAATAAAATCCATATTTGAATCACGCCTTATATATTTAAAACCAGCTCTTTTTCAACAAGAAGAAGGTTTTAAAAGTGTATTACCAACAGGAACAGACCTTCTTAAAGTCCATTCAAAATTAAACTCTGAACCTTTATCAAGTATTTTTCCTTTTATTTCTTTTGATTTAACCTCAGATAAAGGTATTTTATTTGGTGTTAACCGTCATAACTCAAGTTTGGTTATTTTTGATAGATTTTCCTTACCTAACTATAACTCAGTTATATTTGCAACCTCAGGAGCAGGTAAATCATATACCACAAAACTGGAAATCCTTCGTAGTTTAATGTTTGATACTAATGTTATTGTTATAGATCCGGAAAAAGAATATGAATACTTAGCAAAAGCAGTTGGAGGAAAGTTTTTTAACGTATCTCTTACTTCTGAACATACTATAAACCCTTTTGAACTCCCCAGACCGAATGATGATGAATCTTTTTCAAGTGTTTTACGTTCTCATAGTATACATTTAACAGGTTTATTCCGCATTATGCTGGGAGGATTAACTCCTGAAGAGGACGCTATAATAGATAGAGCAATAGCTGAAACTTATGCACTTAAGGATATAACCCCTGAAACTGATCCTGATTCCGATTTTATAGAACCACTTCTTTCTGATTTTGAAATGGTTTTAGGTGGTATGGAAGGTGGGGGGTCTTTAGCTAAAAGATTAAGTAAATACACACAAGGAACATGGGCCGGTTTTATTAATAAACCTAGTAATATAAATA
>CAZLGQ010000051.1:0-2064 GCA_964559575.1 uncultured Candidatus Saccharibacteria bacterium
ATCTTCCTCCTTTAACATTAAAAGAAAATCTACCAGGTTTCCAACCTCTAATTTTGGCTTCGGCTGTTTCGGCAAAAAGTTCTCTTATAAAAGTAAAAGCTCCGGTATATGTAGCAGGATTGGAACGAGGAGTTCTTCCTATAGGTGATTGATCTATAGAAACCTCTCTACTTAAATATTCAGTACCTGAGAATTTATTACAGTTATATATCTCCGGTGACCTATAACGTCTATTAAGACGTGCTTTTAAATTTTTATAAAGAATTTCATAAACAAAAGAAGATTTTCCGGAACCCGATACTCCGGTAACTACACATAACCTTCCAAGTGGAATTTCTACATTCATATTTTTAATATTAAAAGCCTTTCCACCTCTTATTATTATTTTACCGGCAGGATCATTTCTTCTAGTTTTAGGTACTGGAATATTTTTTTCTCCTTTTAGATATTCAAGAGTTAAAGACCTTGAATCATGCTCTCTCATTAATAGATCATTCAAATAACCATCAATAACTACTTCTCCTCCATGAATACCCGGCCCGGGGCCTATATCTACTAAATAATCAGAAGAAAATATTGTTTCTTCATCATGCTCAACTACAATTATCGTATTTCCGGCATCACGTAGAGAATGTAATGTATTTAAAAGTCTACTGTTATCTCTAGGATGAAGACCTATGGTCGGTTCATCTAAAACATACAAAGCGCCCACTAAACCGGATCCCAACTGTGAAGCTAACCTTATCCTTTGAGCCTCTCCTCCTGATATAGTGTTAGCTCTTCTATCCAAAGTAATATACTCAATGCCAACATTATTCATAAAACTTAAACGAGACTCTATCTCTTTGACTACCGGAAGCGATATATCAATCTCTCTTTTTGTTAATTTAAGACCTTTAAAAAAATCAATACAATCTTTTACAGAAAAAGAAGTAATTTCAGCTATATTTTTACCTCCAATAAAAACATTTAAAGCCTCCGGCCTTAATCTTGAACCATTACATTCTAAACATTTTGTTTTACTAAAAAAATACTTAGAACCGGTTCCCTTACATTTCGGACAGGCTCCATAAGGAGAATTAAAAGAGAAAAGTCTCGGTTCAATTTCAGGATAAGAATAACCATCATAAGGACAAGAATACTTGGAAGAAAGTAAAAACTCTTCCAATACCTCTCTTTTTTTATCAGAAAAAACAACTTTAACTAATCCATCAGATTCATTTAAAGATCTTTCTAAACTTTCACTAAAACGTTCTTCAGAATTTTTTTTATCTTCCAAAAAAAGTTTAATATCAATACTATCAGCTAAGGCATCTATTTCATGACGTTTATTTCTAGATAAAATTATTTTTTCTCTTAAACTTTTATTCTCTCCATTAACCCGAACTTCCTCGTATCCTTTTTTTAAAAGATCATATAAAAGTTGATAATACTCACCCTTTCTACCTCTAACCACAGGTGCATATATTTCTATCTGTGCCACATTGATTTTTTTTTGAGAAGACAGATATTTTGAAACTTTTTTAAGTACTGTATTTTTTATTTCCTCATTTGAGAGTTTATGTATCTCTCTTCCACACTCAAGACAGTGAGGTCTTCCAATTCTACTAAAAAGAATTCTAAAATAATCATATATTTCAGTTACGGTTGCAACTGTTGAACGAGGATTATTAGATCTTGATTTTTGATCAATTGATATGGCCGGAGATAAACCATTTATTTCATCAACATCAGGTTTTTGCATCTGCTTTAAAAACTGTCTGGCATAAGTGGATAGAGATTCTACATATCTCCTCTGACCTTCTGCAAAAATAGTATCAAAAGCCAAAGAAGACTTACCTGAACCGGACAGCCCTGTAAAAACAGTCATAACATTACGAGGTATGGAAACTGAAAGGTTTTTTAAATTATGAGTTCTTGCAAATTCAATTAACTCCGGAACCCTGGCCATGGTACCATCCTCATTCATTATTTCACAGATAACACCTGAGGGATAAAGGCCTGCCATACGGCTAAGATCTACAGACGCTTCAGTGTGTCCTGCCCGCCTTAAAACCCCTCCTT
>CAZLGQ010000052.1:0-2000 GCA_964559575.1 uncultured Candidatus Saccharibacteria bacterium
CTATTTCAACAAATATTCCGGTTAGTTCAAGTTTGTGTTCTTTATCTGTATCTTTGTCTTTATATATTAATCCGTTTACCATTTTGTCACCGGTGATCTCTTTAAGTTCAGCATTTTTGATAGTTTTTACTTTTTGGTCTTTTGTAACTTCTTCTACGGTTATAGGGTCTGCTCTAAAATTTTCATTTTTATGGATTATTGTAATAGTTTTAGCATATGGTATTAATTGCATAGCCGTCTCAAAACCTGAATTACCGCCTCCTATTACAGCTACATCCTGGTCGGCAAACATGGGAGCATCGCAGGTAGCGCAGTAGGTTATTCCTTTATTTTCAAACTCTTCTGCTCCTTTAACTAAAAGTCTTCTTCTTTGCCCTCCGGAGCAAACAAGTATTGAATAGGCACTGTATTCTTCTTTTTGACTTTTAATTAAAAATCCTTCCTTTTCTTCTATAGATGTTATGCTTTCTCCTGTTTTTATTACTAAAGACCTTCCTGAGTATGATTCAACATGTTCTTTAATCATTTTACCGAATTTTATTCCAGATATTGATTTTATACCAAGCCAGTTTTGTATTTCAGGAGTAACTGTGCTCTGTCCACCAAAATCTTTTGTTATAAGAACTGTTTTTAGTTTTTTACGTGCTGCATAAATGGCAGCTGTACCTCCGGCAGGACCTCCTCCTATTATTGCCAAATCATACATATTCATACCAATTAACTTAATATTAATTTAAAAAGCTATCTAGAATCAAAAAAGTTTAGTTTTGATCTTATTTTAGTTTTGAACGCCTAAGAAAAGATGGAACAGCACCCCAGTCATCATCGTCATCATCATCATCATTATTATTATTACTTTCTTCAACTTTTTTTGTATTTTCATCGTTAGTTTTGAAGTTTTCTTGCAGAGGCTTTTTTTTAGGTTCTTCTTCCGGTAAGTTGTTGTGAATACTATTTTTCTTTGTAGTCATAAAACTCTCTTCTTCTTTGGTTTCTTTTTTTTCATTCATTACAGTAGGTTCTTTCTTAATAGCTTCCTTTGAAAAACCTGAAGCTATTACTGTGATCTTAACTTCACCTTTTTTGAGTTTTTCATCTTTTACAGTACCAAATATAATTCTAGCGTCTTTATCTACAGATTCAGTTATGATTTGAGCGGCTTCTTGTATTTCGTGCATAGTTAGGTCATCACCACCGGCAATAGAAAAAAGTACTCCCTTAGCTCCGTTTACTGAAAGTTCTAAAAGAGGTGAGTTAATTGCGGATTTTGCAGCTTCTTCAGCTCTTTTTTCTCCACTTGAAACTCCTATTCCCATTAATGCTGTTCCGGCATTTTCCATTATCGCACGAATATCTGCAAAATCTGTATTAATTACTCCCGGAGTCGTTATAAGATCTGAAATACCTTCTACTGCCTGTTTTAGAACATCGTCACACATAGCAAAAGCGTTTTTAGCGGTCGTTTCTTTTTCTATAGCAGACATTAATCTATCATTGGGTATTATTATTATTGCATCAACTGAGGATTTCAATTCATCGATTCCTTGTTCTGCGAATTTTTTACGTTGAGCTCCCTCAAAAAAGAAAGGTTTAGTTATAACAGCAACTGTTAAAACCCCCAATTCTTTTGCTGTTTTAGCAATTACCGGAGTAGCTCCTGTTCCAGTTCCTCCTCCCATTCCTCCGGCTAGAAAAACCATATCTGCACCTTTAACAGCTTCTTGTATTTCTTCTCTGTTTTCTTCTACCGCCTTTTTACCTAATTCAGGATTCATTCCGGTACCCAGTCCACGGGTAAGATTTTTTCCTATGTGTATTTTCTTTTTTGATAAAGTATGATGTAGATCTTGTGCATCGGTATTTATAGCAAGGAATTCTACTCCTTTAACTTTTGAGTTGATCATATGGTTTATAGCATTTCCACCTGAACCACCTACACCAAATACTTTGATGCGAGCGAATGCTTCTACTTCTGGTTTAACTTGCGGCATAATTTTTAT
>CAZLGQ010000053.1:0-1927 GCA_964559575.1 uncultured Candidatus Saccharibacteria bacterium
AAATCTATCTATATCCATAATAAAGATTGTATTCTTTAAAATTTAAATACACAAGCAAACATAAAGCTGTTAAGATAAATACATGAAGAGTTTTAAAGAAAGAGTATTCAATATAGTAAAAAATATCCCAGAAGGAGAGACTTTAACATATAAAGAAGTGGCAACTTTAGTTGGAAATCCTAATGCCTCACGCGCTGTTGGTAATATCTTAAAAAGAAACTATGACAAAAATATACCATGTCATAGAGTTATAAAATCGGACGGATCCTTAGGTGGTTATAACAGAGGTATCTTAAAAAAAGAACTTATTTTAAAAAAAGAAAAACTAAACAGATATAAAGCACCTAAAAAATAGTTATAAGAAAAATTAAAGTACATAAAATAATCAAAAAGTGTTTTAATTTTTAAAATAAGTTTTATAATATATAATATAAAAATAATTAAAAAAAAATTAAAAAAATGAATAAACAAATATTAACCCTTGTAATTGTAGCTATAATTTTAGTTTCTGTTTCCATATCATTGAGCTTATCTCAATTATATTTTTTCTCTTCCACAGAAGAAAAAGAAGTCAATGTTACAGTTAAAGATCTCATGGTTAACGAAAAAACCGAAAACTTAGTTTTAAGTAAAGAAGATTCTTCTGTAATTACTGCTACTATTATTAATAACTCAGAAGACAGAACAGAAGAAGTAACATTAAAAGTTAAGCTTGATGAAGAACCTCTTGACGATAAACATAGCTGGACATATATATTACAACCCGGAGAAACTAAAAAAATAAAGGAAGAAAAAGAAATTCATCATACCTGGTATAATGAAAACTTCACAATAAAACTTGCCGATCACAAAGTTACAGTTACTGTTGAATAAAAGATATTAATAACCTATTTTAAAAATCCCAAATCAAAAACGGGATTTTTATTAATTTATAATTAAACAAAAACTATTATTTACAAAACACAATATTAATGATATAGTTGTGAAAGTTATTTAATTAAATAGCACCCTAACCCGTGGTTGTTATTTTAATTATCGTTCTTTTTGGTTCTTTGAAATCGAGACGGGTTATAATTATTGGTTTTTAAAAAAAAATGAATGATCAATTCGACTTTAAAAAAATAGGTCGGATAGAGCATTACAAGAGCTAGTCACTCTCGTAAAAGCATTACGAGAGTTGGTCACTCTCGTAAAAGATCCTTCATGATCTAAAAATCAATCTTATGGATAAACATAAATTGAAAAGTATTTTTTGGAATAATTTCTCCAAAAGATACTTGGTGATTTTTACTCTCTTAATAATGAGTATAATTTTCACCTTGGTCTACTCTACAGCTTTAAACTCAAACGTTGAAGCTTCTGGAGGTAATATAAATAGTTCTGATGAGATAAATGTTATCGCTACAAAGATCGTTTGCCCAGATCCATCAATGTTGCCTAAAAACACCGGCACCTTTCAAGTCGATGAAAACACTGCTTCTGATTTTTTGAAAGATAATAGTGAATGCTATCTCAAACCGGGATGGAAATTCCAGTGGTCTTTTAAAGATTGGACTGAAGCACCAGATAATAAAGGAGAACTTTCCGGATGGAATACATCTGATCCCACCGGAAATGATGGAGAAACTGAGATAACAATAAACGCTAATGATCTTCAGGGAGAAGATAAAATATCAGTACGTGAAGTTTGGAAAGAAAAATATCTAGAATTTGCCGGAGCAGATAAAAGTGGTGTAGATTCAGCTGAGTTATACTGTCAAACCGATGGAATGAACTTAGATAACTTTGAATGGGTGAACTTTGAAATTGGAGAAACTTATCATTGTGTTGCCTGGAATGTACCTGAAACCGCCACTGTTATTGCAAACAAAGTTGTTTGTGATGACGAAAACGAAATGCCTAAATACGGTAAAGGTGGACCGGACAT